>CAZNRV010000204.1:0-3732 GCA_964575495.1 uncultured bacterium | reverse complement strand
GTTGAACACGGAGCAAATGTCAATGCAAAAGACGATAGAGGGCGGACAGTTGTGGATGCTGCAATTGATGGGGCAAATCTGCAGAGTTGGACTGGTGGCAATGTAGCAAAATATAGGGAAATAGTAGCCTATCTTGTGAGTAAAGGGGGAAAGACCGGGCGTGAAAGAACAATAATTTGGTAAACTTGCATATGTTAGATAAAGGTAACCCTCAGATTATTTTTAAAAAGGAGAAGTCTGTATGAGAGAAACTTGGTGCAAGTCTTGTCATTATCGCGGAATAAGTCCTGAAGCCAAGGTCTGCCCGAAATGTGGCCAACCGGACCCGGTTGTTAATGTTCCACTTGGCAATACTATTGCCCGCGTGCTTTTGTGGGTTGTTCTTACAATCATAGTAGTTTTTGTTTTGTTGTTGGTCTGCGCTCCATTTTGTCTGAATGTTAAATAATAGTTGCGCAAGATTGTTCTGAACAATCCTGTCCTGAACTCAGGGTGACAAAAAGAGTTTACTCCTGTCATTGCCACCCCAATCCGGTGAGCAATCACACACTAACAGCAGGCTTGACATCAAAGAACCACAGGGCATAAATTTAGTTAATGGCAAAATATAACAGGAGGTAAAAATGGCAGAAAAACACAAAGAAGCGCAGGAAAAGATAAAGCAACTTGGCGAGAGACTGGGCTATGTTGCCTTTACCGAAGCGATAGTCGTAAGCGGAAGAACAGATGTTAAGGTAGATATGGTGTGGTTTGATAGCCGTTATAAAAATCTTTACGGGGACAACGAGCCAAACTTACAGGAAAAATTATGCCTGGTAGAAGTTGCCTTTGAAGTCGAGAACTTTCCTGACTACACGGAATGGCATAATATACAGGGATGTATCGGCAGAATTGAAGCGACAGGAGCGAACCTGGGCGTAATTGCTCTGCCGAGCAAAGGTGAAATACAACAGCGGATTCAACAAAACCCACCACCAGGAAGAATATGGGGTAAAAGCGCCGAGGACGATATTGCGAATGTCAGAGAATGGATAAGCAGACGGCATCAAAGACCGAGAATAATTGTCCTCACGCTGGACGAGATTGAAACTCTCCTTAATAAAGTTCAGGAACAGAGTGGCAATTAGAGGAAACAACTCAGGTAAAGTCAGAATTTAGCCATACATTGCTCAAGGAGATTCCTTTGCCGAACAAGCCGGCTCGGAATGACATAAAAAAGGGTTGCCTTAATTTGACATATCGGAGTTTATTATTTATGCTTAACTTAAATAATTTGAAAAACAGGAGGATAAGTTGGCTAAGCATTGTGAAATCTGCGGTAAGGTCGGTATGGTCGGTTCAAATATCAGCCACGCCCATAATGTTACCAAAAGACGCTGGGAGCCGAACCTGCAGCGCGTGCGCGTCAAGGAAGGCACTGGGACCAGGCGCATCTGGGTCTGCACCCGCTGTCTGCGTTCGGGTAAGGTGCAGAAGGCATAATGAGTTGTTACAAGTTTCAGGTTCTCAGTTTCAGGAACGGAGAACCGAGCCCTGCCCTGGCAGGTGCCGAAGGCACTACCAAGAACTGAAATAGGGGGCAATTTGGCGAAAATTAAATGTCTGATTACTGGTATTACCGGTTTTGCTGGCAGCCATCTGGTTGAATATCTTTTGAGTCTGGGCAATTGCGAGGTGCATGGAACAATCAGGTGGCGCTCAAGGACCGAGAATATTGAGCATTTAAGGGGGAAAATCTATTTGCATGACTGCGACCTGCGTGATGCCTATTCGGTTAATCAACTGATTTGCTCTCTCAAGCCGGACCGGATTTATCATCTTGCTGCCCAGAGTTTTGTGCCGATGTCCTGGACCGCACCAGCCGAGACCTTTGTAACCAATGTGATTGGTCAGACCAACATCTTTGAGGCGGTGCGAACCTGCGGTTGCCAGTGCCGGATTCAACTTGCCTGCTCAAGCGAGGAGTATGGGCTGGTTCTGCCTGATGAGGTGCCAATCAAGGAGACCAACCCGTTAAAACCTTTAAGCCCTTATGCGGTGAGCAAGGTGGCACAGGATTTGATGGGGTATCAGTATCATCAGAGTTACAAGATGTTTATCGTCCGCACCCGAGGTTTCAATCACACCGGACCAAGAAGGGGTGATGTGTTTGTCACCTCCAACTTTGCCAGGCAGATTGCCGAGATTGAAAAGGGGTTGAGGGAGCCCGTGGTTTATGTGGGAAACCTGGAGGCGGTGCGGGACTTTACCGATGTCCGGGATACGGTGCGGGCATATTATCTTATCCTGGAAAAGGGGATCCCGGGCGAGGTTTATAATGTCGCCACCGGTAAGGGGCATAAAATCGCTGAGGTCCTGGAAATTCTCAAGGGTTTCTCAAAGGTAAAGTTTGAAATCCGGCAGGACCCGAAGCGGCTGAGACCAAGCGATGTGGAACTTCTGATTGGCGACCCGGGCAAGTTGAAAAAGGCATCCGGCTGGGAGCCGCAGATTCCTTTTGAAAAGACCCTTGAGGATTTGCTCAATTACTGGCGGGAACGGGTCTAAAGCCCGATAATGAAACGGGTTTTAATTACCGGCATTGAGGGGTTTGTCGGGACCCATCTCTGTTATTATCTGCAGGAACTGGGCTATCAGGTTTCTGGCATCCATTATGCCGAACCAAGGGAAAAAATTGCTGCCGAAATTTTCTGTGCGGATATCTGCGACTTTGACCGAGTCAAGGCGGTGCTGGAGCAGTGTCGACCAGAATGGATTTTTCATCTCGCCGGCGTCTCATCGGTTGCCGAGGCGGAAAAAAATCCGATTCCCGCATATCAGGTCAACACCATCGGCACCTTGAAACTTCTGCTGGCGGTTCACCAGTTGATGCTGCCCTGCCGGATACTGCTGGTCTCTTCGGCTGATGTTTATGGCCGGGGTGAAAAGCCCCATACCGAAAACGACCCGCCCAATCCCCTTACCGTTTATGCCCGCAGTAAACTGCTAAGTGAAGAGATGGGCAGACTTTATTACCAGACCTGGGAGATGGACATTGTGATTGTCCGTCCTTTCAGCCATACCGGACCGGGTCAGGCAGCAAGATTTGTCTTTCCCAAGGTTGCGCGTCACATCGCGCTTGTGGAGAAGGGTAAGGCAGAACCACTTCTGAAGATGGGGGATTTGAGTGTGCGCCGGGACTATACCGATGTCCGGGACATTGTCCGTGCCTATGTGCTAACAATGGAAAACTGCCTGAGCGGGGAGACCTATAATATCACTTCCGGGAACTGCATCCGGCTGCGGGATGCGGTTGACACCCTGCTGAAACTGGCAAAGGTGCCGATTGAAATCCGCTCCGGTGCCACTGAAATCCGTCCTTATGATATCCCCTATCTGTCCGGCAGCCCGGAAAGGTTTGTCCGGCAGACAAACTGGCAGGCAGGGATACCATTGGAAAAAACCCTTGCCGATTTGCTGGAATATTACCGGGCCCGGGTTCAGGATTAAGGACTGAAGCCGCAGGATGGCACCCGGCCAGACGATGAAACTGTCGGTCATCATTGTTACCTATAACAGTGCCCGTGATATTGAAGCCTGTCTCAAATCAATTCTGTTTAACGGTGAGTATGAGATTATTGTCATTGACAACAACTCAGCGGATGAGACCATAAGGATTCTTGCCCGCTTCCCGGATTTGAAACTGATTGTCAATCAGCACAATCTTGGCTATGCCCATGCCAATAATCAGGG
>CAZNRV010000203.1:0-3159 GCA_964575495.1 uncultured bacterium | reverse complement strand
GTTTCAGGTTCTATTTCACTCCCCGCCAGGGGTTCTTTTCACCTTTCCCTCACGGTACTGGTGCACTATCGGTCAGTTGAGAGTATTTAGCCTTGGAAGGTGGTCCTCCCTGATTCCCACAGGGTTTCTCGTGCCCCGTGGTACTTGGGATACCAGCCGCAGGAGGGTCTGCCGTTTTTGCCTACGGGACTATCACCCTCTCTGATGCTTCTTTCCAGAAGACTTCGACTAACGGTTGACTTTTTTCACTCCCTCGCCTCACAACAGTCAGCGAGGCTGGTCCCACAACCCCGTTTCGGCAACGCCTGTTGGCTTGACACCGAAATCGGTTTGGGCTTTTCCCCTTTCGCTCGCCACTACTTAGGGAATCGCGGTTGCTTTCTTTTCCTCCGGGTACTGAGATGTTTCACTTCCCCGGGTTAGCCTCCCGAAACTATGGATTCATCCCGGGATGTATGGACATTGCTCCACACGGGTTTCCCCATTCGGGAATCGCCGGGTCAAAGCTTGTGTGCAGCTCATCGGCGCTTATCGCAGCTTGCCACGCCCTTCATCGCCTTCAACTGCCGAGGCATCCACCATGCGCTCTTAGTAGCTTGAGGTGAATATCAGCCTACCTCTTCTCCAAATTGTCAAAGAGCAAAATCTCCAATAAATTTTGGCTATCTATATATTAATAATTTTATCGCGCAAAGTCAAGAAAAAATATTATGGCAATACAAACTCCTGCTAAATTTATAACACTATGATAAATATTAACTTAAAACACATTTCTTGTTACCCATCAAATTGGGAATAAAAAAGGCTGACCCCTAGACTACTGGGGGTCTGCCTTTTTAAGCTATGGTCGGTTTAGAAAAGTTTGTTTTTGTTAATGTAAGCCCAGAGCAGTTTCATCATCTCGCCAATCTTGACCGAGGTCTTCTTGCCCATAATCGCCTGTAGTTCAGGAGTGAGTTTGATAGAACGCTTCATCAACGGTCCTGTGCCGGTCATCAGCTTGTGTTTTTTGATATAGTCCCATAGTTTCTTGTTGATGTCCTTCACCTTGACAGCCTTCCCCGGACCAAAAACTGGCTGCATCGCATCGGTCAACTTCACCGTGCGTTTCATTAAAGCTTCACCACGTGGCATTTACTTACTCCTTTCTGCCCCTTAGGGCGGTTTAGTAACCATCGTCTTCCTGTTACACGCCTCCCGTGTAACTCATTCATTCTCGGCAGAAATCCCCCTCTGTCAAGCGAAACCTGCGAGGAATTTTTAGCCCTAACATCCCCGTTCCTTCTTGAAGAACCATATTACTACTTAACAATCGTTTTTCACTTCCGCTACACTGGCAGCTCTCTTGCCGTTGTATCCTTAAGTTAAAAATCAAAACCCTTGATTCATTAAATAAAAAAGATAATCTATAAATTCTATGGCCACGGTTGTCATCCTCGGACGTCCAAATGTTGGCAAGTCAACTTTATTCAACCGGCTGGTTGGCGGTAGAGTCGCTATTACCCTTAAGGAACCTGGTGTCACGCGCGACCGGATAATCCGAACGGCAAGCTGGCAGGGCAGAGAATTTCTGGTAATAGACACTGGTGGTTTTGTGCCTGACTCAAACGAAGCGATGGAAAAGGAAATTGCCCGTCAGATTGAAATCGCCATCCAGGATGCCGATGTGATTGTACTTGTTGTTGATGGCACTGCCGGGCTTCTGCCCCTTGACCAAGAGATTGCCGACCGCCTGCGTCGCAAAGGCAAAACTTTTCTTCTTGCGGTCAACAAGAGTGACATAAAGCGCAAATTCGACCTAAGCGAGTTTCACTGCCTCGGCGCCAAAAAAATTTTCCCTATTGCCGCCGAGCATGGCATTGGTGTCGACGAACTACTTGACGAGATTATCCAACACCTGCCGCCGGCAATCCTGCCCCAATCATCCGGGCCAGTCCTCACGATTCTTGGTAGACCCAATGTCGGTAAATCAACCTTTCTCAATCACCTCCTTGGACAAGAGCGGGCAATTGTCACACCGATACCAGGAACAACCCGCGATACTATTGAAGATACCTTTGAATTTGAGGAAGAAAAGTTTCGTCTGATCGACACTGCCGGTATCCGCCGCCGCACCCACATTGACAAACCTGTTGAATTCTATTCCGTCAGTCGAGCGCTTGACACCATCAACCACTGTGATATTGCGCTGGTAATAATTGACGCCACCGAAGGACCAACCGCCCAGGACAAACGCATTATTAATCTCGTGGAAGAACGTGATAAAGGGTTAGTCATCATCGCCAACAAGATTGACCTTATTCAACCAGCGCTCAACAAAAAGGTCCAGGAGTATATCACCAGCAAACTCCACTTCGTCAACTATGCGCCGCTGGTTTACACCTGCGCCCTTACAGGCAAAAATGTGCTCGTTGCCATCCGTCAGGCAAAAGCGGTCTACCATTCCGGGGGTATGCGCTTGAGCAGCTCCTTCCTCCGCAGCACGATTGTTGAAGAACTAAAGCGCAACCCGCCCGCACCAAACTGCTATATCATCGGTTTGAGTCAGACCGGCATCAGACCGCCCATCTTTCGTCTGCGGCTATCACGACCGAAAACCGCCACCAGCCGTTACCAGCGTTATGTCCTCAACCTCATTCGCAGCCACTTCCGCTTCACCGGTTATCCCATCAAACTCAAAATAACCCATTAACCTATGAAACGCCAAAAAGTCCGGCTTTGGCTCTTAACCGCTCTTGGCATTTGCATCACCTTCCTGATTGCTGCCTTAATTTTCTTCTTTATCCCGCGCACGACAAAGATGAAACCGACAACGCTATCCCCCGGACCAAAAGGCGAAATAAATATTCTCATTATTGGCAAGGATGCCCGCGCCCTTGACCCATCTTTGGACAAAGGCGGCGCAACCCGCATCCCGAGAGAAAAAATCGCCCACTCCGACATCGTCATTATCGCCCACATCAACATTAAACTTAACCGAGTAACACTTTTTGCCATCCCTCGGGATTTGCTGGTCGTCGTTCCTGGTGTTACCTCGGCAAACTCCCGAACCGATTTCAACAAGATGGAAAAACTTACCCATACCTTTGCCATCGGTGGCGAGCCACTCTTGCGCCGCACCCTTGAAAACCTCCTCGGTATAAAAATCCACCGCTTTAT
>CAZNRV010000202.1:0-3806 GCA_964575495.1 uncultured bacterium | reverse complement strand
GCAAGCGGCCCACTGAGACGAATAACCAGGATTGCCGGCTGAGTTTCTTTCTTGAAGCGGAGCAGAAGGCGACTGAAACCTTTGCGGTGCTGAAGGCTAAGGAAGTGAAGATTTTGCAGGATGCGCCTGAACAGGTTTCGGATGAGGATGCCTGCTTTCAGTTTCTTGACCCGGACGGTAATATACTGGAAGTTACGGGCAAAGTTTAGCCGCAAAAGTTGCAAAGGTTTAGAGTTCCCATTACAATTCTGTGGTTATGGATAGTGGTTAAATGAATGAGAAAGGAGGCAATGTGAGTGGCATAACATCTATAATAAGCCGCAACAAAGCTATTGCCGTCATTATTTTCACAACCCTGATTCTTGCCATAGTAGGTTGTCCCAAACCCTCAGCGCCGACGAAGAAATCTATGAAGGAGCACAGTGGTCTATTTCCGGTCCAACAGGGTGGCAAGTGGGGTTATATAGATACGACCGGCAGTTTTGTTATTAAGCCGCAGTTTGACTGGGCGCGAGAATTTTCCGAGGGGCTTGCCGGTGTGATGGTCGGAAATGCCAGTGGCTATATCAACACTAAAGGGGAGTTTGTTATTAAACCGCAGTTCAATGCACTAAGGGATTTTTCAGAAAGTCTTGCTGCAGTGCAGGTTGGTAACTGGTGGGGTTATATTGACCGTGAAGGTAACATTGTCATCAAGCCGCAGTTTCTCTGGGCTTGGAAGTTTTCCGAAGGGTTTGCGCGGGTAAGAGAATATAGAACCAACAAATGGACTTATGTAGATAAAAAGGGGAGGTTTCTTACACCACCGAAGTTTGAGATAATCGGTGATTTCACACTTGGTCTTGCCTGCGCGAAGGATTCAGCAACCGGTAAGTGGGGTTATCTGGACCAACGGGGTGAATTTGTTATTGCTCCCCAGTTTTCAAGGGCACTGACATTTTCTGAAAGTCTTGCCGCGGCGCAAATAGACAAAAAGTGGGGTTATATCGACCCTCAAGGCAGGGTTGTTATCGAGCCACAGTTTCAAGATGCCTGGAGTTTTTCCGAGGGTTTTGCCGCAGTGGTTGTGGATGGTAAGTTCGGGTTCATAGACAAGACGGGAAGGCTGGTGATAAATCCCCAGTTTGACGAGCCCGGGAGTTTTTCTGAGGGGTTGGCACCGGTGAGGATAGGTAACAAATGGGGTTACATTGACACAAGCGGCAGGATGGTTATTAAACTCCAGTTTGATTATGCCCGCAGTTTCACCAATGGTCTTGCATTTGTGCGGGTGGGTAATAAGGAATGCTATATAGATAAAAGCGGGAAGTTGGTGTTTGAGTTTGGGAAGCCTCAACCTTAACTTTTCAATCTTTCGCAGCAGTTGCAGGAAATCCAAAACACTGCTAAAATGCAAATGTTATGAATCATCGTGAGTTGCGCCGGACATTTTTAGAGTTCTATGCCCAGCGGGAGCATAAAATTGTTCCCAGCTCGTCTTTAATACCGCGTGATGACCCGACTTTGCTTTTTGCCAATGCCGGAATGGTGCAGTTCAAGGCGCTGTGGGCTGGTGCGGTTGAGCTGCCCTATAAGCGGGCTTGCTCAATTCAGAAGTGTCTGCGCGCATCTGACTTAGAGCGGGTAGGCAAAACACCAAGGCATTGCACCTTTTTTGAGATGTTGGGCAACTTTTCCTTTGGCGACTATTTCAAGGCTGAGGCGATACCATGGGCATGGGAGTATCTCACAAGGGTGGTTAAGCTCGATCCGGCAAGGCTTTATGTCTCGGTATATCACGAGGATGAAGAGGCATACGAGGTTTGGCATAAGGTTGTCGGGTTACCAGAAGAGAAGATTTTTCGACTGGGCGAGGAGGATAATTTCTGGGGTCCGGCAGGGGGAACCGGCGCATGCGGTCCGTGTTCAGAAATTTATTGCGACTTAGGACCGGAATTTGGTTGCGACAAGGAAAGTTGCGGTCCGGGATGTGATTGCGACCGGTTCAGTGAGATTTACAATATTGTTTTCCCCCAGTTTAATCAGTTGCCGGATGGAACAAAGGTGCCTTTGAAGAACCGGGGTATTGACACTGGTATGGGGCTGGAGCGGCTGGCGATGGTTTCGCAGATGAAGAAAGGCATTTTTGAGACCGACCTGTTTGCGCCGATTGTGAAGGGGATTGAGGAGATTTTAGGGGTGGAGATGACCCTTGATAACCGGCAGATGTTTTATGTGGCGGCGGACCATGCCCGCGCGCTTGCCTTTGCGATTGCCGATGGTGCGATTCCCTCTAATGAAGGCAGGGGTTATATCCTGCGAAATATTCTGAGACGGGCGCTGCTTTTTGCCCAGCGTCAGAATGTCAGAGAGCCGTTTCTTTACCGGGTCGCAGGTGCGGTGGTGGAGTTGATGCGACAGTTTTATCCGGAACTTGGTGCCAAACGGGAGCAGGCGGCGCTGATAATCAAGGCTGAGGAGGAAAGGTTTTTGCGCACGCTGGATGCGGGTCTGGAGCGGTGGCAGGAGGTGGTCGGACGTTATCGGGATGAAGGGGTGGTGCCGGGCGAGGAACTTTTCCGTTTGCACGACACCTATGGCTTTCATATTGAACTGGTGCAGGAATTGGCAGATGAGGCGGGGTTGAAACTTGACTGGCAGGGTTTTGAACAGGCGATGCAGGAGCAGCGGGAGCGGAGCAGGAAGGCAACATTTATTGCGGAAGGCAAAGAGGCGGCGGTAGTTAATGCGGGTGCGCCGGTGATGTCAGAGTTTGTAGGGTATGATATCGATGAGACCGAGACCGAACTCGTTGATTTTCAGCGGCTGGAGGATGGTAGTTATGAACTGATTTTAGCAAAGACGCCTTTTTATGCTGAGAAAGGTGGGCAGGTTGGTGATACCGGCAGGGTGATGGGTGAGGGTTTCGAGTTTGAGGTGAAGGGCAGTTATTTTCGGCATGGAATCAGGCTGGTGCGTGCGGTTGTAAAGAGGGGGGAGCCGAAGAAGGGAGCGGTTTTTGCTGTGATTGATAAGGAGCGACGCAAGGAGATTGAGCGGGCACATACGGCTACTCATCTCTTGCATGCGGCATTGCGCCGAGTGCTGGGCGATTATGTTAAACAGGAGGGCTCGCTGGTTGAGCCGGGCAGGCTCAGGTTTGACTTCGCCGCATTTGAGCCTTTAAAGCCGGCGGAGATTGAGGCGGTTGAGCGGCTGATTTATGAGCAGGTGGTTAATGATGTTAAGGTGGAGCGTTTGACCGATGTGCCGCTGGCAGAGGCGAAGCAGATGGGCGCGCTGGCATTTTTTGGCGAGGAGTATGGTGAGAGGGTGAATGTTTTACGAATTGGGTATTTTTCTATTGAGTTGTGCGGGGGAACTCATCTGCGCCGGACAGGTGAAATCGGGATTTTCCGGATTGTTGCTGAGACCAGTGTTGCTGCAGGGATAAGGCGGATTGAGGCGCTTGTGGGCAGGCAGGCTTTTGAGCGGCTGCGGGCTGAGCGGGAGACGCTTGACCGGCTTCAACAGTTCCTGGGTGTGAGTGAGGATGGGCTCATCAAGCGGGTGGAGGCGCTGAGCGAGGAGACGAAGAGGTTAGGTGCGCGGGTGCGGCAGTTGTCAGCTCAGCTTGCCCGTCAGGAGGCAACAGGGCTTGTTCAGAATGCTCTGGTGAGGGGAAATATCAGGCTGATTATGGGGCACTTTGCCTTTTTTGAGGTCGATGATTTAAGAACAATCTGCGACCGGGTGCGGGAGTTGCTGGGCAATGGCTACGCTGGATTTTTGAGCGGTGCGGTTAGTGGTTCAAGGCTGCGCTATGT
>CAZNRV010000201.1:0-13531 GCA_964575495.1 uncultured bacterium | reverse complement strand
ATATAACGGGTCCTCACCCGCCTCAAGCATGCGGGCAAGCCAGTAGAGCGCTGCATCTGGGTCAGAGTCCCGCAGGGACTTATGCAGGGCAGAAATCAGGTTATAGTGCTCCTCACCACCCTTGTCATAAAGCAGAAACTTGCGCTGGATAATATCCTGTGCCAGTTCCAGCGTTACCTTCCTTCTGCCGCTCTCGTCAGGTTCGGTTGAGATGACCGAGAGTTCAAGTGCGGTCAGGGCAACACGGGCATCACCCTGAGCGATAATGGTAAAATAGTCCAAAACATCACCACCAACCTCGGGCTTGAGTTCTGCCAGACCATCTTGGGCATTAAGCGCCCGCTGCATCAGCAACTTTAAGTCTTCGGGTGAGAGCTGGTTCAAGAGATAGACCCGAGTACGGGAAAGGAGCGGTGCAATCACTTCAAATGACGGGTTTTCGGTGGTGGCGCCAATCAGAAGCAAAAGACCGGATTCAACATACGGCAGGAGCGCATCCTGCTGCGCCTTGTTGAACCGGTGAATCTCGTCAATAAACAAAATGGTCTGTTTCTTAAACAGTTGACGGTTCTCCTGGGCCCGTTTGACCGCACGCCGGATATCAGCAACACCAGCGGTAACCGCAGAAATCTGAATGAAGTCTGCCTTAGTGTGCTGGGCAATGGCAAGGGCAAGGGTAGTCTTGCCCGAACCGGGCGGACCCCAGAAAATCATTGAGTGCAGTTCACCCCGCTCCAGCATCTTCCGGAAAGGCTTGTCCCTGCTTAGCAGGTGCTCCTGCCCGAGAATGCCATCCAAATCTCCCGGTCGTATCCGGTCGGCTAAAGGCACAAGCGGCTGTTCTGACATCAGGTAATTATAAGCCAATTTTAAAAAGTGTAAAGGGAAGGGAGGAGGTTGGCGATGGCAAGGGAGAGGAAGTAAATACCGGTGATAACGGCAAGGATACGGGCAGCTGTGCGGATAAGGGCAAAGCGGGTGAAAAAGCCGGCAAGGAGGAGGGGCAGGAAATAAAGCGAGGTGGCAAGGAAAAAGATGAAAAAGAAGAGGATACCATTTAAAATACCTGCGATGTCAATCACCCTGGTAATTGCCAAAAGAAAGGGCGGGCAGGGGCTGATGCCGGCAATAAAGCCCAAAAGAAACAGAAACCAGATTGAGTTAATAGTTGGCTGAATAAACCGGCAGGGTGCAAAACGGGCAAGGGGGTTAAGTTCGGTGATGCCATAGATGATGAGTAAGAGGGCAAGGAGGATATAAAGCAAAGGTATTATCCGAATGCGAAGAAAAGGGGAATGGGCAAGGGTGGTGCCCAGGCTACCGGCAATGATGCCGAAAAGGAGATAGGCAACAAGGCGACCAAAAAGAAAGAGGCTGAGCCTGATGGTTGAGGTGCCCATCCCTTTTGTTTTTGCGCCCAACAAAACCGGCAGGGCAACCGGCAGGCAGAAACCGAGGCAAAAGGAGCCAGTAGAAAGCCCGAGCGCAAGCGCCTGAAAGATAACCCTGGCGCTCATCGGAGCGGGCGGATGAGATTGGGGTCAATTTTGACCAGCGCATTTTTCACACCCGGGGTGTTGACAATGGTGTCAAGGACAGCACGCGCCAGTTCTTTTGCATACGGGCAGTAGGGCGTTGTCAGCCCGAGAATCACCCTGACCTGCGCGGATGTGTCAATGACAAGGGTCTCAATCAGCCCGACATCAATGATGCTTAAGTTCAGGTCCGGGTCGGTCACGCTCGTCAGGCGAAAAATGATGTCAATCGAGTCCGGGGTATCGGCATGCGGGTAAAACCTGCCCGGCGCCTCAAGAATTATCGGCTGGATGGAACGTCTGCCAGTGCGCAGCCAGTGAGGCAGGATGGTCAATGCCACACCGGCAAGAACAAGAACGCTAAGGAAAAGGGTTCGCAACCAGCGGTTATCTTTATCTGGCATCGGACTATTTTAGTCAGGCTTTGGGCAAAATGCAAATGAAACCCAGTTGAGCCTTGATTCCCATTTATCATTTAGAGCCAGAAATTGATAAAAATTAACACAAAATTTTCCTTTTCGGGCGGATTAAAAATCATAAGTTTAATAATAGCAAGATGTTAGCTAATTGATAACTGACAGTTTTGGGCGTGAGGGCAGGCCCCCTCCACCACTACGGGTTTTGAACCGGTTTTTAAGTTTTCAGGTAAAATGTCTGTTTGACCGCCTCTTAAAATAATTTTCAGGGTTGTATTAAAAAGGGATGAAAGGTTCTGCCTTAAGTTTTTTGCCGCTTTGGCTTTTTTAAGAGAGGGGAAGAGATAAAGAAGGTCAATTTTGGGAAGCGGGCTGAATTCCAAAAACAACAATGCTTTTAAGCGTTTTACTAAGAGCGGTTGGAAGTGCAGGATTTGACAGTAAAAGAGGTTTCAGGCAGAATTTCAGCGTATATGAATTATAAACTTTTGCTTTTAACACTTGCCGGGCTGTTTATGCTTGGCAGTTTCTGCGAGACCCTGCCGGAAAGGCAGTGGGAAAGGGGTAATTTTGAGCCCATCGGCGGCAAGCCCTATAATCTGCCCAGCGGCCTTGAGGTGCGCCAGATTATCGGTTATGATGATGAAATTCCGACATCATTTCTGCCGCTCGCATTTACTGTTCTGAACAACACCCAGAAGCGGATTGCGGTAACAATGCCTGAAGGTCTGGTTTTCAGCCCATTAAATCATGAGTATCAGTATATGATGCTTGTGCAGAAGTTCTCGTTTACTGTGCCGCCTGACCAAGATACGCTCATTCTACTTCCCACATACTGCGCGAATGAAGACCTGGATTGGCCTGATGATGAATCATTTTACGAGATTGCCATTCAGGTCTGGGAAAGGGAGCTGTGCGAACTCTTTACACTGGTGCGGGACAAGCATCTTGATAACGAGGATGCGGTGGACTTAGTGCAGGAGGCGCTTTTTGAGATTACTGACGGCGATGGGCTGACCGATGAAACCAGAGAGGCGCTGAAGAACCTCAAATGAAGCGGCTGGTTTTAGCCCTGATTTTAATCTTTGCTGCGTGTGACAATTTGTTTCCACCCCAGGACTTTGAACCGACCGGCTCGCCGTTCAGCCTTAATACTGGCATCAGCCTGATTGGGATTGCCGGTGACCGGCGCCATTTCAGCCCGAACGGACTTTACACCCTGGAGATGGTTGCCAAATCGGCCGGTTCGGCATTTGCCTATGACACCCTGCCTGCCGGGCTGCTTTTCACCTCCAGGAAGAACTCAACCCAGCATATGTTGATGCTCAAGGCGCATCAGATTACAGTCGGAACAAGCAATACCAGTCTGGTCTTGGGCGTTTTTTGCTGCAACCGTCACCGGCTGATTCCGGCTGAAGAGGACAGTTTTTCACTGGGTCCCATAACCGACAACCCGGATTTGCGGCAACTGGCAGACTTGGTGCGCAATAAAAGGATTGCTGATGATTTGGGGATGATTCAGCGTGCGGTCTATCTGATAACCGATTCTACTGGTCTGACTCAAGGATATATTGACTCAATCAACGCCCTGCCTTCAGAATAGTGTTTAGTTGTCTACTCCCATTCAATCGTTGCCGGCGGTTTTGAGGAGATGTCATACACAACCCGGTTGATGCCCCTGACTTCATTGGTGATACGCTGTGCAACCCGCGCAAGCAAATCAGCAGGCAGCCTTGCCCAGTCTGCGGTCATCGCATCGGTTGATGTTACCGCACGGAGCGCAACCACATTTTCATAAGTGCGGCTGTCACCCATCACGCCAACCGAACGGACTGGCAAAAGCACTACCAATGACTGCCAGACACGGTTGTAAAGACCTGCCCTGCGCAGTTCTGAGGTAAAGATGTGGTCAGCCTGCCTCAAGAGATCGAGCCTTTCAGGCGTGACCGCCCCAACAATCCGAACCGCCAGACCCGGTCCAGGAAACGGATGGCGCTGAAGAATCCTTTGCGGGACCTTTAATGCCCGACCCAACAGACGCACCTCATCTTTAAAGAGTTCTCTTAGCGGCTCAATCAGTTCAAAACGCAAATCCTTAGGCAAGCCGCCAACATTGTGATGGGTCTTGATGGTGGCTGATGGTCCGCCAGCTGCAGAGCGGGACTCAATCAAGTCAGGATATAATGTGCCTTGAGCAAGAAACCGAATCGGTCCAAACCTCTGTGCCACATCTTCAAATACCCGGATGAACTCAGCGCCGATGATGCACCTCTTTTTCTCAGGGTCGGTCACACCCTTGAGGCCAAAGAGGAAGCGGCGTTGCGCGGGTATGAATTTAACCGGGATTAGGGGCTTGAGGAGTTTTAAGACATTTTCCGCCTCGTTCAGGCGCAAAAGCCCGTTGTCCACAAAAACCGCCACCAATTGTTTGCCCAGGGTCTGATAGAGCAGAGTCGCCATTACCGTGGAATCTACCCCGCCGGAAACCGCACAGAGGACCCTTTCCTTGCCTACCTGTTCTCTTATCTTTTGCGACTTCTCCTGAATGAATCTCTTCATTGTCCAGTCCGCCCGGCAATGGCAGATGCGGAAAAGGAAATTGGCAAGTATTTTTCTGCCCAAGGGGGTGTGTTCAACCTCAGGGTGAAACTGAACGCCGTAGATGCGCCGGGTTTCATCAGCCATTGCCGCAATCGCCACCTGGCTTGTTATGCCCAATTTGACAAACCCTTTCGGCAGGCGGGCAACCGAATCACCATGGCTCATCCAGACTGAAAACTCCTGAGGGAGATTGGCAAAGAGTGGGCTCGGTCTTGTCTTCTTGAAATGGGCATGTCCGTATTCGCGTGCACCTTGAGGCGTAACCCTGCCGCCTAAAAACTGAGCGGTGAGTTGCATGCCATAGCAGATGCCGAGAATCGGGATGCCAAGATTGAACAGGGCAAGAGAAGGGCTTGGTGCCTGTTTCAAAAGAACCGAAGAGGGACCGCCAGAAAAGATTAGCCCTTTTGCACCTTTTGTTAGAACTTCCTCAGCGCCAATATTATAAGGGACAATCTCGGCGTAAACCTTTAGTTCCCTTATCCTACGGCAGATTAACTGGGTGTATTGTGAGCCAAAGTCAAGAATAAAAACCCTATCCAAATCCGGTTTTACTCCTGCGGTTGCGGTAAAGTTAGGGTATCCTCAGCAAGAAGGTCACATACGCCTGATGCCTTGCCATACAAAAGGATGCACTGCCGGTAGATATTCGAGGCAGACTTTACTGTCCTGGCAGCCCGCCACTGCTCGACCGCGACCTTCAAATCCCTGATTTCCTGGTCTAAGACCCCAAGCCTGCGCTCAAGGCGGATGCGTTCATTAATCGGTGCCATCGTTATCCGGCTGCGAATTCTTCGGGCGGTATTTTCCAGTTCAGCAATCCGTTGCTCATAAGCCTTAATTGTGTCCGCGCCAACCTCAAATACCACAATCCCTGCCTGTTGGGAGCGCTGATACACAAAGTTGAAAATCAGATAGCCGAACAGAATGGCGATAATAAACAACAGAAACCAGAACATTGCTTTCATTTTTTTCCTCCTATTGCACTACAATATTGATGAGCCGGTTCGGAATATAAATAACCCGACTGATTTTTTTCCCCTGAATGAATGCGGCGACAGCTTCGTTCCTCAGTGCCGCCTCTCTGACCTCAGTTTCACCGCTTGCTCGGCTGACCACGACCCTTGCCCGGACTTTGCCGTTAATCTGGACCGGCATTTCCATTGTATCAAAGACCAGAAACCGCTCATCATAATCCGGCAGCCTCTCGGAAAAGATGGACCCTTTATGCGGATACAATTGATGCCACAACTCCTCGGCAAGATGCGGGGCAAAGGGCGCCAAGAGTAAAACAAACCGGCTCAGGGCAAAGTTGAAAACTGGCGATTCGCGCTCGGTGAAAAGATAGAGCCGGTTGAGAAATTCCATCGATGCGCTGATGGCGGTATTGAACTGGAAGTTTTCCGAGTCCCTGATAACCTTCTGATGGGTCTGATTCAGATAGATATAAAGTTCCTTTTCCGCTGGCGAAAATCGCTCCGGTTCCAGTTGCACCGGAATGGACTCGGACTTGAGAGCGCCGGTTTTAAAAGAGTCTTGGTAAAGGCGCCAGACCCGACCAAGGAACCGCTTGACACCAACAACGAGGTCATCGCTCCACTCAAGAGGTTTTTCGGGTGGTGCGGCAAAAAGCACCGCAAGGCGCGCACAATCTGCACCATGCTCCTCAATAAATGGTCCAACCCATACACCGTGCTTCTTGGAAGAGGACATCGTCTTGCCGTCAAGCGAAACCATCCCCTGAGTGTGCAGGACCTTACAGGGCTCCTTTACCGAAACCATTCCCATATCAGCAAGAACGCGGGTAAAAAAGCGGAAGAATATGAGATGACCGCAGGCATGCTCAATTCCACCGATATACTCATCAATCGGCAGCCACTTATCAGCGTTTTCCCGGCTGAAGGGCAAATCCTCGTTGTGCGGATCAGTATAACGCAGGTGATACCAAGAGGAGTCAACAAAGGTGTCCATCGTATCCGGGTCTCTTTTTGCCGGACCCGAGCACTTTGGGCAGGTGGTGTTGATAAACTCCTCAATACCGGCAAGCACCGATTTACCCTTGGGTTTATAATCCTTAACCTGCGGTGGTAAAAGCACAGGCAGGTCTTTGTCAGGTACCGGCACAATCCCGCAGTCTTCGCAGTGAATCATCGGAATGGGCGTCCCCCAGTAACGCTGCCGGGAGATGAGCCAGTCCTTGAGCCGGTAAAGGGTCTTGCGTCTACCAAGACCGGACTTTTCCAAGTGCTCAATCACCCTTTCAATCCCCTGTTCTGACCACAACCCGTCAAAAGGTCCGGAGTTAACCATTATGCCTGGTTCGGTATAAGCCGAATCCATCTCATCAGGGTTCAACTCTTTACCTTGTGGCTGGATTACCACCTTAATCGGCAAAGAGTACTTCCGGGCAAATTCAAAATCACGCTGGTCATGAGCAGGAACCGCCATCACCATTCCGGTGCCATAACTGGCAAGGACAAAGTCAGCAATATAAATGGGGACCCTTTCCTTTGTGAGCGGATTAACCGCATATCTGCCGGTAAAAACCCCTTCCTTTTCCTTATCAGCGGCGGTCCGCTCAATTTCAGGCCGCAACAGCACCCGCTGGCAGAAATCCCTTACCACCCCTTCCTGCCCGGTGCCACAGGCGATTGTTTCAGCAAGGGGAGCATCCGGTGCCAGTGCTAAAAATGTCACCCCATAGAGTGTATCCGGGCGGGTGGTGAACACCGGCACTTTAATTCCATCCTCCAACTGAAAGTCAACTTCAACCCCTTCAGACCTACCAATCCAGTTGCGCTGCATTTGCCGCACGCTTTCGGGCCAGCCCTCAAGTTCTTTAGTCCCGTCAAGCAACTCCTGTGCATAATCGGTAATCTTGAAAAACCACTGGGTCAACTTCTTCTTCTCAATTGGCGTGGCGCAGCTGGAACGGTAGCATTTGCCGTCAACAACCTGCTCATTTGCTAAGACCGTCCGACAGCGCGGACACCAGTTGACATAAGCCTCTTTGCGATAGGCAAGTCCCCGTTCATAAAACCTTAAAAAGAGCCACTGGTTCCAGCGATAGTATTCGGGCAGGCAGGTGGTGACTTCACGATCCCAGTCATAGGCAATCCCTAATAGCTTCAGGTTCTTCTTACATAGGTCGATGGAGTCAAATGTCCACACCCAAGGTGGAATGTTGTGCTCAATCGCCGCATTCTCGGCGGGCAGGCCAAACGCATCCCAGCCAAAGGGATGCAGGACATCATAGCCCTGCAGTTTCCGCAGTCGGCAGATACAATCGCCGATACAGTAGTTGCGCGCATGCCCCATATGCATATCGCCCGAAGGGTAAATGAACATCACCAGGATATAATACTTTTTCTTCGGTTCAGGATTTGTGCGAAAAATACCTTTTTCTTCCCAGAAACGCTGCCAGCGTAATTCAATTTCCCTTGATGGGTATTCGCTCATAATTCGTCTCCTTTTACCCCTGTTGCAATTGTCCAGATGTCTAATAGCGCAAAGGGTTCAGGGTAACCCCTGAGGATGAGAACATTTATTTTGTATAGTTTGTGCAACGCCTTTTCCAAGCGGTCTTCACTCCAACGCCGTAGTGCCTGTTTTGAGGAGCGCCAGAGCGAATCCTCTGACCTGATACCACTTTTAACAGCCAGGACATCAAGAAGGGCGTTGGTAAGCCAGGCGATTATTTTTATCGGCTCTTCGCCCGCCTGTTCTAATTTGTGCAAGAGGGCGAGCGCCTTTTTGGTGTTGCGGTCAAGGCAGAGCCAGACATAGTCGCGGAGTTCAAAGACCCGGGTGGAACTGGCATATTTTCTGACAGAGTCAAGCGAGACCTTTGAATTGGGTTCAAGCGCTGTGGCAAGTTTTTCGATTTCGCTTTTGAGGATGGCGCTGTCGTCGCCCGCAATCTCAATAAGCATTTCTATCGCTTCCGGTGTGAGGTGGAGGTCAGCCTTTTCCGCGGAACGCCGGACCTGGGCGCGTAAGCCTTCGTCGTTCGGGTGAGGGAGCGTAATGAAATATTTGCCTACGCCGCTCTTTTGAAAGAGAGCGTTGAGAGCGCGCTCGTAGTCAGTGAGTGCAACCACCACACAGGAATCAGGGAGGTTTGCGAGTGCGGTGCATAGGGTAGCGAGAGTGTCTCTGTCCAGTTTTTCAAGGTGGCGGATTATAATGAGCCGGCGCCGGGAGGCAATTGGCGGCTGTTTTGTGCGCTGAATGAGTATTTCTACTGAAACCCCTTCGGTTTTGCCGATGTCACCGGCATTGACCGTTTCGCAATCAAAGGCTTCAAGTCCGGGGACAAGGAGTTTCTCTTTGAGCAGGGCGATTAAGTCATCAGCCGCAGAAGGGTCAGGGCTCGCAATAATATAAAGCGAACGGAGGTTTTCCGCCCTGACGCTGTCAATAATTGGCGTGAGGCGGTTTTGTCCGGCAGTTAGAGTTTTCATCAGAGGTGATTTTAGCCCGATTCGGGCAAGGGTCAATGCGCGCGTGGGAGTTGCGCTGGTTATGGGTAGTGCGCAGGAGTTGAAACTGGCGGGTTAACTCCTGGTTGATACGCTGAATCTCTTCTTTGAGTTCCATGCCTGATTCAGGAGGATTGCGCGGAGGGAGAACCGGTTCACCAATCATCACGGTGATATCGCGATTAAGGATGTTGCCCACAACTGAGAAGAAACCTTCCCAGGCTTCGTTGAGCCAGGGTTGGGAATAGGGTTCGGGTCCGAGTTTCAACCCGCTAATAAAAACTGGCAGAACCGGCACACCCGCATGCACAGCCAGCCAGGCGGCACCGTTATGAATGCGGTCAATGTTGCCGGTGCGGTTCAGCTCTCCTTCCGGATAAACACCAATGGTTGCACCCTCTTTCAGCATCTCGATGCTTTTACGCAGGGTGGCAATATTTCCCGGCCCTGCACCCTTGACAACCGGCATCGTATCACACAGGTTTTTCATCCAGAAGCCAACAAAGCGCGAATGGAACCAGCGCGCCCAAGCAAGGAAGAAGATTCGGGTTCTGAGCGCAATCTGAATCACGAGGGAGTCGGCACCGGTGAGATGGTTGGCGACTATGATACAACCACTGCGGACCGGCAGGGCAATCTTTTCCCAGCCGATGACCCGGACCCGGATTAAAAGTCCATAGATTCTTAAAAGCGCCTGCTTGATTTTTGCCCAGACAACCTTTTCTTGTCTCATCCTGTGCTCCGCTATGAAATTGTAAGGGGATTGGCGGTTGTGTCAATAGTAGGTCGTTTTAATCTGCAGGGTTGGGCAGAAGAAATTTAAATGGTATTGACCAGGGGGTGTAGTTGTTCCAGTTCGGACTTGCCGCGCGGACGCGCCAGTAGTATATCCCGTAATGGCTGAAACGGACCGAGGTTTTATTGGCGGTGATACGGGGGTTGGAGTGAACGAGGCTTTGGGGTTTCAGGGCTGAGTCATTGTAGCATTCGTATTGATAGCTGTTTGCGCCTTTGATTTGCTGCCATTCAAATTCAACATCCTGGGGATAGGTGTAGTTGGGAATGAATTCACCGTCAGTCGGACGGATAAGCACCGGTGCTGGCGGTGGGTCAGGTTTGGTCGGGTCACCGGGCTGAAAGCCAAAGGGGTCCTTGCAGCCGGAAATAAATAACGCCATCAGGATTAAAGCCACTCTTTTCATCTTACCCTTGAGACCCGCCATTTCTCGTCAACCCGCAAACCGACTATCTGCACTCGCAGACACCAGGAGTGGACCAGTTCAGTCGCTAAATTTATCTCCCCTAACTGCCCTTCTTTACTCGGTTCTTGGTTCATAGTTCTTGGTTCAGAGAACCTGAAACTTGAAACCGGGAACTATCTTTATCCGCGCCCGTTTCCCTTTTCAACCATGTTATCACCGGCACCTGCACCCTGCCATCCATAAAGTTGATTGCAGCAACAAACCTTCCCTTTGCCATTTACCAATCCAGTTGCAGACCTAATCTTGCCCTCCGGGGTGGTCCATAATTGTTGACCCAGCCAATTGTCGCCTGATGATATAACAGGGTGCTGTGATATTCTTCAAACTGGGTGATATAGCCGTCATGGTTTTTATCCCGGGACGGATGATAGTCAGGGTCGCCAAACCTGACACGCTGGGGTTCGGGTCGGTAAAACTGGTCAAAGCCGATGAGCGCCCCGTCGTCATTGGGCTTGCCGGTTGCAGGATAAATGTCCATAATCTCCCTGATATCCAAGAGATTCAAGACCTCAATTATAACATCTAATCTCAGCCTGGCAATCCGCAGACTTTTGTTCAGCACCGCATCAAGGTTTGAGCGCCAGGGTTTGAGCCGAGTATTCCAGGTCTGAGGGTCACCCTTGCCCCCGGGCGGCGAATAGGGAAAACCGTTGCCCAGATAACCTAAAAGATGGATGCTGAGACTGTCAAGGATGGTGTTAACCAGCCGGGAGCGGGTCAGCGCTTGAGGCAGGACGATGTCAATTGAGGTAAATAACCGGTTGCGCTGGTCAAAGTCAAGGTAGTATTCAACCATCGGTGCGGTATCGCCAATCTGGATAAACTCGTAATACGCCTCGCTGGCATAGGAGCTGGTGCCCTTTGCCCAGGAAAGGTTGTACCCGAAACGGGCAGAAAGCCACTGGTGGCGCGAATCAAGGACGAGTTCCAGACCGGTCAGTTTGGCATAGTCAATGTTAAAATAGGTGACATAGCGCTGGGGCAGTTCGGACACAACTCTCGTGCCAACAAGCCCGTAAACATCCTTGCGCCAGAGGTTGGCTGTCAGCCCGAGGTTCTTACCAATCTCACCCTGAAGCCCGAGTTCATAGGCGATGGTCTTTTCCGGATTTAAGTCCGGATTCCCGACCACCAGAAGCTGTTCACCGTAAACGGTGCGGTGCTTTATTGGATTGACCGTGTTGTCATAAAGCTGGGAAAAGAGTGGCAATTGGAAGTAGTGGCCGTAATTGGCGCGCAGAAAAAGCCAGTCGGTAATTTGAAACGAGGCACCAAGGCGGGGTGAAAACTGACCCTTGGAACTGGTCGTATCCGGGTCAAACCGGTCGTAGCGCAGCCCTAAGTCAGCATAAAGCCCTTCATAATCAACCTTGTCCTGAAAGTAAAAGCCCAGCAGGCTCGGTCTGAACCGGTAGGTGTCAATAACCGGCTTCCAGGCAGGCCAGCGAATCCAGTTGGTGTGAATCTGATAATGGTCAAGGGTTGTGCCCGCAATCAACTGGTGATGACTGGTAAACTGGTGATGGGCGCCAAGCTTGAGCACCAAATCACCAACATCCTGACGCCGGAACTCTTCACAGGTTCCCCGGGTATAAAAGAACCAGTAGTTCTCAAAAGGACAGCCCCAGGGGTTATTGATATCCATCTGCGGTGTTAAGTATTCAGCCGTATCCCGAAATCTGATGTCCTGATAAAGCTGCATTGGACCGGTAACCCTTGCCCCATAAGTCTTGTCGGTGCCGAAATAGGCGGCGTTCAGCGTATAAAATGTGTTGGCGTTCGGCATGTAGGTCATCTTGGTGACCAAAAGGTTGCCATGGCGCAAATCCGAGCGATAGTCGTCAAGAATCAGCGCCCATTGGTGGTGGTAACGGTCAAACTGGGTGCGGAACCTAATGAATGATAAGGTTGCGCGGATGCGTGCGCCCGGGTCATAGAGGAGTTTGCCGTAAAGCGAATAACTGGCACGGCTCTTGTGCGGGAGTAAAAAAAGCCTCGGGTCCCAGTCAGCGACTGTCAGTAGATCGACACTGCCGAAAAACCTCAAAGCGGGCAAAACGGGCAGGTGAAAAGAAATCTCCTGCTCGTTGTAGCCGAAGTCATAGTAAAAGGGCATCGGTTTTTCGCTCTTCAGCCGCCAGGCAGCAGCAAACACCGGCTTGGGGTTGACTGTATAGATTTCAATTACCCCGGACATCGCCCGACCGTATTCAGCAGAAAAACCGCCGGGCAGAAAAACAACCTCATCCGCAACGCCCCGGGCAGGTTCAATTCCCGGCTCGCCGTCAATCGGGTCAATCACGCTGATGCCGTCAATCGAATAGTCAACCTCCTGCGCCCTGCCCCCGCGAATGTGAAAGGTGCTTTCGGTTTTTGCAATGCCCGGTGCCAAAAGCGCCATCTGCAAAAGCCCGTCCGCAGGCAGATAAACCGCCTCCCGCGGCTTGAACGCATACCTTGGCGCCACCAGTTCCTTGGAAACTATCGGTCGCTCCGCTCTGACAACAACGCCCGGCATCTCAATCTTTGTCTGCTCAAGCCAAAAATCAACTGTGGTTGCCCGGTCAGGCTCAACTGTAACATCGGTAACCCTCAGCGTGCGATAACCGACAAACGACGCCTCAATCGCATAGACACCGGACAGGAGATTAACAATCGTATAAAAGCCGTTTTTGTCGGTTGCCGCACCTGTCTGCGCACCGATAACCGTAATATTGACCGCAGACAGGGGCTCAAGCGTCTGCTTGTCAATCACCCTGCCGATAATCCTGCCGGTTTCAGCGCCGAAACACACTGCGTCCAAGAGCAAAAACATCGCAATGCCGGCTTTAAAACTCCAGTGCATGCCTTGACTATGTCCTTGAATCGCGCCAATGTCAATTGTCAGAAACAAATCCAGACCAGACCTGCCGGATAAGTTCAAATAAATCAGAAAAAAGGCTCAATTGAAAGCAAAAATTGTATTTACCACCGGAGTGGTGGGGGGGACCTGCCCTTTGAGCAAAAAAACTAAACGCCAGCAACTCGCTAACCCTGTGCTAATCTTTAACTTATATCAATGCTTCCTTATAATCCGCAATCTCATCGGATAGTTCCCTGTTCTTAGTTCCAGGTAGTGCCTTCGGCACCTGCCAGGGCAGTTCCCAGTTCTCCGAACCAAGAACTATGAACCAAGAGAATGGACCTGTTTTTATTTCGTAATGAGAAGGGCAGTGAAGTGAACCTAACTAATGCTG
>CAZNRV010000200.1:0-1635 GCA_964575495.1 uncultured bacterium | reverse complement strand
CCAAGGTCAATTATCCAGTCCGCACACTTTATCACCTCAAGGTTGTGTTCAATAACCACCACGGTATTATGTTTCTCTACCAGCCGGCTCAGCACACCCAAAAGCAGGCGCACATCTTCAAAGTGCAGACCGGTTGTCGGCTCGTCAAGGAGATACAAGGTCCTGCCCGTGCCAATCTTGGCAAGTTCGCGTGCCAGTTTAATCCTCTGCGCCTCCCCACCAGAAAGGGTTGGTGCCGGTTGACCAAGCTTGATATAGCCCAAACCAACATCCCTTAAAACCCGCAACTTCCGTTCAATCGCTGGCACATTGCCAAAGAACTCATAAGCCTCATCCACGCTCATCTCCAGCACATCGCTGATACTCTTCCCCTTAAACCTCACATCAAGCGTCTCGCGATTGAACCGTCTGCCTTTACACACATCGCACCTGACGAACACATCAGGCAGAAAATGCATCTCCACCCTGATGATACCATCACCTGCGCACGCCTCACACCTGCCACCGCGCACATTAAAAGAAAATCTCCCCGGCTTATAACCCCTCATCCTTGCCTCTTTGGTTCGGGCAAAAAGCTCACGAATCGGGGTAAAAGCATTGGTGTATGTCGCCGGATTTGACCTTGGGGTTCTCCCGATTGGTGACTGGTCAATATTGATAACCTTATCAACCCTCTCCAACCCTATGATGCGGCGATGGGCACCCGGCTTTTCAATAGAACCATAGAAATGGCGTGCCAGCGCCCGATATAGGATATCATTTATTAGGGTACTCTTGCCTGAACCGGAAACACCGGTAACACACAAAAAAAGACCAAGCGGAATTTTCACATCAATACCTTTCAGATTATTCTCCCGACACCCTTCAACAATCAGATATCCCAATTGCGGTTTCCGCCGCACCGTCGGCACCTCAATCCTCTTCCGTCCCGCGAGATAGGCACCGGTCAGCGAATCAGGGCAGGCTTTAATATCAGCCGGCGTGCCCTGTGCTACAACCTTGCCGCCTTCGGCGCCTGCGCCCGGGCCCAAGTCAATCACCCAGTCTGCCTCAAGAATTGTCTCTTCATCATGCTCAACCACAATGACCGTATTACCTAAATCGCGCAAACCCTTCAGCGTTGCCAACAACTTACGGTTGTCACGCTGATGCAAACCAATTGAAGGCTCATCAAGGATGTAAACCACGCCCACCAGACCAGAACCAATCTGAGTGGCGAGCCGCACCCGTTGTGCCTCACCACCCCCAAGGCTTTCGGTCGTCCGGTCAAGGGTAAGGTAATCAAGACCAACTGCACGTAAAAACCCAAGACGGCGACGCAACTCCTTGATGACCTCACGGGCAATTGCCTCCTCCTTTGGCGCAAGCTGCAAGTTGCTGAAAAATTCCAGCGCCTCCTTTATTGAAAAGCGGCAAATTTCGGCGATGTTCAGTTCGGATATTTTCACCGCCAGCGCCTCGGGTTTGAGCCTTGTCCCGGAGCACTTCGGGCAGGGCAGAACTGACATAAACCGCTCGACCCATTCCCGGCGGGCATCCGATTCGGTCTCGCGATAGGTGCGCTCAAGATAAGGAACCAGCCCTTCATATCTGTCCTCCCAGGAATATTCCCACTCATCATTCTCATATTTGAAC
>CAZNRV010000199.1:0-1929 GCA_964575495.1 uncultured bacterium | reverse complement strand
GTGTAGGTGTATGTCTGTTCCCCGGATTTATACTCTTGTTTGGATGAGACCGAGACGGTGGCGAACTCCAGTCCGAGGCCGGCAAAGAGGTTGTCAGCCTTGTACCCGAATTGAACAGCGTTCAGGGTCATTCCGGGCTTGATGGACAAACCGAATTGACCCTCTGCCCAGGCAGTGCCGCCTGTCAGCACCACCATTGCGATTAACAGTGGCATCATCCCTTTTGACATAGTGCCTCCCTTTTTGTTTTGATGTCTGTCCTGCGGTCAATAGCCGATGCTTTAAGTTTTCCCGCCCTTGGTATAAACTTGGCAACATCAGCGTTCAAGTTGGGAAGATGGTAATGACAATTGCCAAATTGTCAAGAAAAATCTTTTGCTCGTGCTGGCGCTGAAACTGGTAAATAAATCAAGGGGGGTTGTCCGGGATTTACCGGTAAGATTTTTATTGAAAATGGTTGAGAGGTTTGCGTCTTCAGGCTAAATCTGCTCCTATCAGGGGAGTGGATGGGGAGACCTGCCCAGAAAAGAAAAATTAAATCGGGTGCAACTTTTCAACCCATTGCCAGTCCAGAAGTTAATAAATAATTATGCGCAAAATCAAAAATTCGGCGTTAATTTCTGCTCAATTTTGGCTCTAAATGGAGGGGCGGTTAATTTCTTTGACTTATGGTGAAACCGGGGTAAAATGGGTTAAGCTGAGTTTGAGCCGTGGGGCAAGATGAAGTTAAATGTCAAATTGGCTTTTATGTATCGGGTCGGAATTGAGCGGTCAGTAATAATTGACGATTCCGTTTTTGCCCTTGTCCCTCAGAGCCATCGCTATCGTTACGGCGCCAACTTCCGGCTCTGGTTGACCGGCTTTTCTTCAGGCTGGCATCGGTTTCACTTCCGCTTCAGTGACGGGGTGGCAACGGTGGCATCGCCCATTGACAGTTTTTATGTCACTGGGTCCGGACTGATTGCGGATGAGCGGGCGATTGGTCAAAGATGGTATTTCAGTGCTGCTCCCAATCCGTTTCGGAATTATACCAGGATTTATGCAAGTGGCGAACAGGCGATTGTCCGTGATGCCACGGGCAGAATTGTCAACCGGCTGACAGGCACAGCGGCTCATGAAGGTGCGGTCTGGAACGGGCGCGATTGTCAGGGTAAGGAACTTGCCGCAGGTGTCTATTTTATCACCGTTAGCGGATTGCCGTCAGGCAGGGTATTGACAGTTGTCAAACTAAGAAAGAGAAGCAATGGTCAATGAGTCTTTAAAACATAAGTCAGGAGGAAAAATGAAAAAAATGGCAGTGATAGTATTAACCAGCCTGCTCTTTTTATCGGCGGGCGCCCAAATCAACAACCCGCGCCACCGCTATGAACTGCGGGGCGTGCTTGAAACCGGCGCGATTGGTGTCGAGGTGCATCATATTAAATTCGGCAGGGAAGGGACCAGTTTCGATTATGTCAAAAATGGCAGTCAGAACATCCTCTTTCCGTTTGAGCGCTATTCATTAGAGCTGCACCTTCAGCCGCGGCACACATTTATTGCGCTTTATCAGCCTTTTGACCTGCGCTCCACCGCCAACTTGACCGAGCCGCTAATCCTTGATAACGATACCTTTGCTGCGGGCACGCCGATGAATCTGCGCTACGGGTTTGACTTTTATAGAGTCTCCTGGCTTTATGACTTCTGGGGTCTGGCAGAGCGGGAACTGGCTGTCGGTCTTTCGCTACAGTTGCGCAACGCGAGCATCGTCTTTGCCACTGCTGATGGCGAAAGGCAGCGGGTATATCAGAACCTCGGACCGGTGCCGATTGTCAAGGCACGGCTAAAACTGCCGATAAACAGCCGGCTCTGGTTTGGCTCGGAAATCGACGGCTTTTATGCACAGGGTGCGGGTATCACCGGCTCAACCAATGTGGAAAACTCCTTCAAAGG
>CAZNRV010000198.1:0-1842 GCA_964575495.1 uncultured bacterium | reverse complement strand
CTATAACATGGCTGCCATGCAAGAGGGCTGTTACGCCGGCCTCGGCCCACAAAGAAGTTCCGAGAACACCGTGGGACCCTCGTAACAAGATGGCTTTTTGTTAACCCGACCTTCGGCCAAATTTGGCGACTCAAGCTTTGGGGTAATCATCGTCCAAGCCTGAGCAGGGTCATAGTTGTTCTGCCTTGACATAGATTGTCTCTGGCGCAATTTCAAAGTACTTGAATAACGCAGGACACAACCAGCTTTCTGCCGATTGCCCTTTCACTCTACACCAATACCCACCATATTCTTTTTTGACTCGCACAAGCTCCATTTGATAACCGGGAAAGGGCACCGAGGCGAAAAGCAATCTGAATCCGCTGCGGGCGTCGGGTATCTCTTTGACAAGGTTATCAATCACTTCCGGAACACCTGCCACGAAAGGTTCCCTGACCAATGCGAGAGATTCATCATCAAATACCCAAGTGCCCTGGTACCAATATGGGGTAATCACCCTGAGAATGTTGTCCATTTTCCTCCTTATGAATTCGTCGATAACAGCCGCCAATTCCTCAGTTGCCCGCATCTGAGGAGAATGGTCCCAGTTGTACTGCTCCGTTTCACAATTGACTTCTCTCCATCCAGTAAACAGGCACCTTGCCAGGTCTTTTGTTCCCCAAAGGATCAGACAGGGCACCCTTGGTTGCTCCTTGGCAACCGAAATGAGGTTGACAGCCGTTGCCCAGGCTTGCTCATCTCTTACCCACTTCATGTCCTCGAAAACAATCGGGCAGAAATAGCGGACAATTCTGGCCACAGACCTCCAGAAGCTTTCTTGATTGGAAGAGGAAACGAACCAGGGACCAAGGAAGATTCCGACACGGCTCTTGGCATCCTCTTTCGAGAGGTATTGGAGAGCTATCGGCGCACTCAAGCAATGCGATATCAATACGAATGGTTCGCCAATGACAGCGTTCCCGAACTCCTCAACCCAATCACTCCATTCATCCAGCGGAATGAACCTCGAAGGTGTTTTCCCCGGCAAGCCGGGAAGGTCAGGCAGGAATACCCGATAACCCTTATTTGCCAGTTTAGCTTGAATGGGAAAGTACGGATCGGCTGGACCTCCCCAGCCTGTCAGTATCAGGATAGGGATGCCTGCCCCCTCTTCGCGGTACCATACTTCTTGGCCGCTGACGGTCACAGTTCGTTTCTCTGATGATTCAGTTGCCTCCGGTTCTTCCGGCTTTTGGCAACTGGCTACGATTGACGCCGTTATCAGGAAGAGGCAAACGCCTAAGATTATCCATCTTCTCATCAAGTCTTTTTCCCGACTTACTGGGATATTATGTTGTTATCGACTATCACGGGCTCTTGTTCCTGCGCCAGCGCGATAACACGAATGACTGTTCCCTTTTCCCGGACAGCCTGATTTAAGGGTAACCAAAAGCTGGCACCGAGTCAAGGTGTCCACCCAGGTTGACGGTAATATAGGCGCAGGTGGTAAGATTTCACAGGTTGGAATGATAGCCTTAGAGGGTTGTGGCATCATGTGGTGGCACCTTGCTAACGTAGTGCTGGCAGTCCATATCCTGCTCTGGCTGTTCTTGGGAGCTGGCGTGGTTGCGGCAGCCACGGGCTGGATGCGCCACCGGCGCAGGCTGTCACTGATCTTCTGGCCAACTATGGGGGTGACTCTGGTCAACATGCCGGTTCACGGGTGCATCTTGAGCGACTTTGAGCGGTGGCTCCGCCAGATGGTGATGCCGGGATGGACACGAGACATGTCTCTTGCCAAGACAGTGACAGGCACAGTAACCGGCTACCACCCGCCCGATGCTGTATTCACCACTCTAGGGG
>CAZNRV010000197.1:0-5381 GCA_964575495.1 uncultured bacterium | reverse complement strand
GTGTTGACTTGGGGCGAAATGTAAATAGGCTATTTGTTAGTCTATGCGTTACCGGCTCGTCGTGACAATGGCATTTCTGGGCTGTTTTTGCACTGGCGAGAAGCCGCCAAGGTTGATTGGCATTGGCGGTGAAAATATGGTTCAGCCAAAGGATACTTTTTGGTTCTGGGCAAGGGCGATTGACCCGAACGGTGATAATATCTCCTATCTTTTTAATTTCGGGGATGGGAGTGAGCCGCAGTGGAGCGCAGAACTGGTGAGCGGTGAGACGATGTTCTGCTGGCACTGTTATGAGGATACCGGTGGGTTTAATCTCAAGGTGAAGGCAAGGGATGAGAGGGGGCAGGAAAGCGATTTTTCCGAGCCGTTTTTGGTAACGGTGCAGTTTTTCGGACCTTTAATACCAGAAAGACCGCAAGGGGCAAGGTTTGCCTATCCTGATACCCCTTTGGTTTTTTCTACCAGGGTTGAGCACCTGCGTTCTGAGAGCGTGGCGGTGCAGTTTGATTTTGGCGAAGGTTTGAGCGATTGGATAGGGTTTTTTCCTGCGGGTTCTCAGGTTGCAGGCATGCATACCTATCAGAGCCGCGGGGTTTATGCGGTGAAGGCAAGGGCAAGGGATAAATCGGGCAATGTCAGCCCCTGGTCAGAGCCGGAATCGGTTTTGATTGGGTTTCCGCCTTTTTCTGCGCCAGCGAATCTGCGGATTAGCGCTTTTCAGGGGATTTTGGTCAGGCTGCGCTGGGATAAGGGCAGAACCCATGATTCGGTCAAATATGCGGTCTGGTTTAGGCAGGTTGACTCCAGCGGGTTCAGACTGGTTGATACAGTTTTCGGAATGAGTTATATTCACGACCCGGTTTACACCACCGGTTATTACACGGTTTCTGCCCGGTTCAGGGAAATTGAGCTGTTTGCCTCAGAGACGCTGGCAACGGTTGCGGTTTTCACCGACACATTGGTTCTTGCCGAACTGAATGCAACCGGTTTTAGCGGTTATGCCTGGGACAGTGTGAGCGGTCAAGGATTTCTTGTCTCAATGCACGATACCGGTTCTGCCCGGGTCTGCCGTTTTTATCTGACCGATTTTGAACCTGACTCTTCAGGTCATAGATATTTTATTGCGAGCCCCCATCTTGCGCCTTTTGACTCAGGAGGGGTTGCGCCTGAGGGGAACTGGGAGCGGACATATCTTTTAAACTTCACCGGTAATATTCGCACGCCTCTGCCCGATTTTGATTCAACTGTGTATCGGGACAGGGTTGAACTTGGTCAGGAACGCACTGATATTGCGCTTTATTCTGCTGGTGCCAATTATGCGCTAATTAGCGTTTTTCCTGCCAATGGTGCGAGAGTAAAGGTAGTTTCCTGGGTGCAGATGGTTAAAAACCTGCGGCTGATTTATCCCTCAGAGGAGAAGGGAAGATGGGTGCGGAACTGATAAAACTTTTCCGTTATCAGTTGGGAAATAAGGAGTATATTGAGATGGAGGGCACCTGGCTGGAACTTTTGGAGACAAATCTTGACCTGGGCGAACTTTTGAGTCTTGTGGAACTGGCGATTCGCTGGGGACCAAGCGAACTGGCGGTGACATTGCTGTGGGTTTTGGCAACCCATCTTGAAGACCAGCGCCGGTATCAGGAGGAGTTGACGGTTTTGCGCCGGATTGTGGATTTAAACCCGCAGGATGAGAAATTGAGCAGGGCAATCAGCGCCTGTCTGAAAAGTCTGCACGGGGAGGAACCGCTGCTTGAGAAGATTTTGCAGAAGGCGGGCTTGGGCTATGGCGAGCCTTTAAATGAGGCGCTGAAAAGATTTGACCGGTACTTCAGCCTCATTCCCGGTAGGCTGATTTACGACCAGGAGCGGGGTGCGGGCAGGATTAAAAACCTTGATTTGCTTTTTGACAGGGTCCTGGTTGAGTTTGAGTCCGGGTTTGAGCTGACAGTTGATGTTCAGAGTGCAGGCAACCGGTTCAGGTTCCCGGCTGAGGAGGGTTTTTTCTATCTTAAGAACAAGGAGCCGGAAAAACTGGCGCAGATGATTGCCACTGACCCGGCAGAGGTGGTGAGACGCTATCTGCGTGATATCGGTAAAAGGGCGAGCGCAGGTGAAATTGAGGAGGCGCTGGCACCGCTGGTGGGCAGGGAAAATTTTTCAGGTTTCTGGGAGCGGGCGAAAAAGGGGCTTAATGCCGATCCCCAGATTGTGATTCAGAACCGACCGGTTCGTTCCTATCGCTGGGTGGACCAGCCTGAAGATAGGGCAGAGGTTACGGAGAGTGAGGAAAAGAGAAAAGCGAAAAAGGGTGTGGTGTCGGAATATGATACGAGTGAGTTAACAGCGCAGAGTGCGCAGGAGGTATTAAAGGGGTTTGAGGGGCTGCGCAGTGCCAGTGAAAAAAAGAGGTTTCTTGAGGATTTGGCAAGGGTGCGTGCGGACTGGGAGAGTCTCTATGCGCTGTTTTTCCTCAGTGCTATTGATACCCGGTGCCGCAGTCTGATTATGGAAAGACTGCAAAGGGAAAAACCGGCGGTTTGGGACAAGCTCTTGGAATCAATCCTGACCGATTATCGCGCCAATGCGGATGCATTTCTCTACCTCGCGGAAAAGGGTGCTGGCTTTTCTGCCCGTCAGGTGGTTTCTCGGCTCTTAGATATTATGGAAATGGATTCAGACCGAGGTCGGCGCAACCAAGCAAGGAAAATCATTGCGGGTGAAAATTACCGGCTGATTGCCGATGCACTGGCAGAGTTGAACGCTGAGGAGGCGGCCCGCTTAATGCAGCGCATCAAGAGCAGCCGTAGCCTTGAACCGTTTCAGCAGGATGAAATTGTTAATTTGATTATCAGCAGGTTTGCAACGCTTGCGCCCAACCAGGAGTCAACGGTTGTCTGGAGTTCGGCTGCGGGTATTGAAAGGGCAAGGCGGGAGCTTGATTTTTTGACCCAGCAGGAGCTGCCGAAATCAGCAGAGGAGATTGGCCGGGCCCGCGCCTTTGGCGACCTTTCTGAAAACTATGAATACAAGGCGGCAAAGGAAAGGCAGGTGCGGCTGATGGAGAAAATCAGGCGGCTCCAGAGCGAACTGAAACATGCCCAAGCGCTTGAAACTGATAGGATTGACACCAGCAGGGTGAACATCGGCTGCCGGGTGCAACTTGCTGATGAGGAGGGCAGAATCCAGGAGTTTGCCATTTTAGGACCTTGGGATTCTAACCCGGAAAAGGGGATAATTTCATTTCAATCGCCACTGGCAACACAACTTTTGGGCAAAAAGTTAGGGGAGAGCGTTGTGATGGGTGAAAAAAAATGGACTGTAAGAATGATAACAAAGGCGTTGTAGGGTGATGGCGCGGATAGTTACAGCGGATGAGAGCGGAGTTGAACAGGCGGTGATGGTTTTGAAAAAGGGAGGGGTGGTGGTCTTTCCCACGGAAACGGTTTATGGGATTGGTGCGGACATCAGAAAGCCTGAGGCAATTAGAAGAATCTTTGAAATCAAGGCAAGGGGTTTTACCCAGCCTTTATTAGTTCACTGCGGTGACAAAACCCAGCTGCAAATGATGGTCAAAGATGTTCCTGAATGGGCAGAGCCGTTGATTGCCCGTTTTCTGCCCGGACCACTTGCGCTGATATTTTTCCGTTCGGAGGCGGTTCCTGAGATTGTCAGCGCGGGCAGAGAGACCGTTGGTATCAGGGTTGTTGCCAATGAGGTGTTTATCCGCATCTGCGAAGAGCTGGGTGCACCAATTGCGGGTACGAGCGCTAACCTGAGTGGCGAACCTGCCACCAATGACTTTGGTGCGATTGCGCTGGAGGTTATCGGTAAAACTGACCTGGCAATCAATAGTGGTATTAGTGGCAGTGGGTGCGCTTCCACCATCCTTGACCTGACAGTCAAGCCGCTACGGATAATCAGAACCGGTCAGATTGGCAAGGATGAGATTGAAAGGGTTCTGGGTGAAGTTGTTGTTAATAACGATATTCAACCTTGATTAAAAAGTCAGGCTGAAACCGTTTTTCGTCAGGCACGCCATTGAGATTCTGGCAGTAACTGAAAGCCAACTTGGCAAGAAGATACAGGTCGGGCAGAGGGGAGAACTCCAGTTCAGGTCCGATGCGCAATGTCTTTTCTACCTCCTCAACAACCTGTCCGGCTGAATCCCAGCCGCGTGCTGGAAACTCGTAATAATGGCGTAGGAATACTGTATCGATTGCCAGATCAAAGCAGCGCCGTTCTAAATCATTGCGGTTGTAATAGCCCCGACGGGTGTAATCTGCCCATAATGAGGTCTTAAGCCAGGTTAAGGGCGTGAATCTGACCCTTGCCCATAACTGGTCGGCATCCGGGCCAATTTCATGTCCCAATGGTATAGAATAGTTCTCATACATTATAGCGCGCAGGCGATGATAATAGGTGAATGCGGTGACACAGGCATATTCAAGTCTGATATCAAAGGGTGTCTTTGGTGCAAAGAATATGCCGGTCTGTAAACCAATGCAATTGGGCGCAGCCTTTTTGGTGTTGAATTCAAAGTTGTCAAGGAATAACTGCGCATAGATTTTTGTCCGGGGCAGATAAAGGGTCGCATCCCCGCCAACAAGCAGGTTGTCGCCATGTCCGGAATTGGCAACCGAGAAATAAAGGGGCAGCAGCGGATTGAGCATGCCGCTGAAATCCTGCGCCGACTCGTAGGTATAGACATTGAACATCGCTGCACCAAGGGTGAGGCGGTGGAAAAGGGAGGTCTCAAGCCGTTGACCGGCAAGGAAGCGATGCCTGTCATTCCAGCGGGAAAGCATAGCAGTAAAACCGATAAATTTCAGGTTGCGACCGCTTAAGGAAAACTGAATTTGGTCAAGTGCTGGCGCATTGTCTGAAAGCATCACCGAGGAAAGGTAGCCGGGACCCCAGAAGAACTCATCCCTGCCCAGTTCCATTCTGAGCCAAGGGAGTTTGAAACCGAAATATGCCCGCTCCATCTCAAAAAGCACCCGGTCACGCCAGGCACAAACCCGTGTCTTGGGGTTATGCCAGCCAGAGGAATCTAAGGCGGCAGCCTGTTTAGGATTGAAACCTATCAGTTCAATACGCTCGTAGAAGAAAAATTTATCGCTGAGACGGTTGTCAAAAACTGTGCCGATGGAGAGCCACTGTTTTTCCTTGGTCAAGCGGGAGCAGGAAAACAAATCAGCCCTGACCGTGCCATCCTCAACATTGAAACGGAAAACAGGCTTTCTCGGTGCGACTGTTTGCAGTTCTTCAGCAAACTCCTTTTGCAGGCGAGTGAGTGCCACTCGTTGGGCTAAATTCAGGTTCTCTGATCTGCTAATAGAGTCAGCCTCAAGGAGGAGATGAAGGAGTTCCTTTCTTGTCCA
>CAZNRV010000196.1:0-7954 GCA_964575495.1 uncultured bacterium | reverse complement strand
CAGGTCGCCCGTTCGAGTCGGGCCAGGGGTAGAAAAGTAGTTACGAATATTGAAAATTGAAGAGTGAAAAACAGGAGTTGAAGTGAGAGTAAAGCACCGTGTTAGCAAGGACGAGTTGAAAGAGGATAAATTTCAGCAGTTTGTTGAGAAGGCTGCCGAGTTTTATTATGCGGATCCGAAGCGGTTCTGGATTGGTGCAGCAGTAGTTGTACTCGTAATTTTAGGTGTGATTTTAATTATTCAGAACCGCCCCAAACCGGTGAAGAATGCCGAGGCGGAGCTGCGTCTGATGGATGCGCTTTCCAATTTCTATCAGGGTAATAATGAGTATGCCGAAGGCGCACTCAAGGAATTAGCAACAAAATTTCCCAGAGACAATGCCGGCATCAAGGCACATTATTACCTTGGCAGTATCTATTTCCGGTCCCAACCGCCAAGGTTAGATGAGGCGAAACGGGAGTTTACCACTTTTATCAAAAAGTCCAAGGATGACCCGGTTCTGAATCCGGCGGCAAATATCGCCCTTGCTGCCTGCGAGGAACAGACAGGCAATTATCTCAAAGCTGCCGCACTTTACGAAGCGGTCTATCAGAAGGATAAAGGTTCAACTTTGGGCTTCGAGGCGCTGATGGGGGCAGGCAGGTGCTATCGGCTCGCCGGCGCACTTGACCGGGCAGAGAAACTTTACAGTGATTATCTGGAGAAAGAGAAGCCGAGTGGACCTAAGATAGATGATGTCAAGAGTCAACTCGCCTATGTGAGAGCGCTGAAGAACAGGTTTTAGATGAGAGAGGCACTGACCTTTGATGATGTTTTGCTCTTGCCGCAGCGTTCAGGTGTGCTGCCGGCAGCGGTGATTACCGAGAGCCGGTTCAGCAAAGGTATTCGGTTGCATTCACCTTTAGTGAGTGCCGCAATGGATACTGTCACTGAGGCGAAGATGGCGATTGCGATGGCAAGGGCAGGTGGTATCGGCGTAATTCACAAGAATATGACGATTGACGAACAGGCGCAGGCGGTGGCAAAAGTCAAGCGGGCAGAGAGTTCGATGATTGCCGACCCCTTTGCCATTACACCTGAGAGCAGCATTGCCGAGGTCAAAGAGCTTTTTAATCGGCACAATATTTCCGGGCTGCCGGTGGTGAATAAAAAAGGCAGGCTGGTTGGGATTGTAACGAGAAGGGATTTGCTTTTTGAAGAGGATGAAAAAAGACCAGTGCGGGAGGTAATGACCACAAAGGGACTGATAACAGCGCCGGTCGGCACCAGTCTCAAAAAGGCAAGGGAGATTTTGAGAAGGCACCGCGTAGAGAAATTGCCGATTGTTGATAAACAGGGCAGACTTAAAGGGCTGATTACCGCCAAGGATATTTTAAAGCGGATTGAGCATCCCTTTGCCACGGTTGATGGCAAGCGCCGACTGAGGGTTGCCGCAGCAATCGGTGTGGGTAAGGAGGCGATTGAGCGGGCACGGGCGCTGATTAACGCTGAGGTTGATGCGATTGTGATTGATACCGCGCATGGCCATTCCCGCCGGGTGATTGAGACCGCTAAGGCGATTCGCCGGATGTTTCCGCAGGTGGAACTGGTGGCAGGTAATGTGGCAACCCCGGAGGGTGCGATTGCCCTGGCGCAGGCTGGTGTCGCTGGCGTCAAGGTCGGAATTGGACCGGGTTCAATCTGCACAACCAGAGTTGTGGCGGGTGTGGGTGTGCCCCAACTTTCGGCAATTATGGACTGTGCCCGGGCGCTGAAGCGGTTCAAGATACCGGTGATCGCTGATGGCGGGGTGAGGTTTTCCGGCGATGTTGCCAAGGCGCTGGCCGCCGGGGCAAGTTCGGTGATGATGGGCAATCTGCTTGCCGGGACTGATGAGAGTCCGGGTGAGGATGTGCTCTTGGAAGGCAGGCGCTATAAGGTTTACCGGGGAATGGGTTCAATTGATGCGATGAAAAAGGGTTCCTGGGACCGGTATTTTCAGGAGAGTGGGGCGGAACTGGTCCCGCAGGGGATTGTCGGCAGGGTGCCTTACCGGGGCAGTGTCAAGGACGTGCTTTTCCAGCTGGAAGGCGGGTTGCGGGCGGCGATGGGTTTTTGCGGCTGCAGAACAATCCCCGAACTTCAGCGCCGGGCTAAGTTTATCAAGATTACTAATGCCGGTTTAAGGGAGAGTCATCCCCACAGCATTACCATTATCAAAGAGGCCCCGAACTACGAGGCACCGGAAAAACCGGAATAATCTTCACGCTCCTCTAAAAACCGAGCGTTCAAGCGGTAAAGGACGGTGTTATTCTGGCGCGGGCGGAATAAAGCCTTCCTTCATCATCCACTGGGTGAGTTCACGCGCCTGTTTGATTTTGGCGGTGGCGGTCTGCATCAGTTCATCTCTGGTCATTTTGATTCTTGCCACACCCTGTTCAATCGCCTTCATTCCGACCGCAAGCGCCTCACGCGGGAATACCTCCCAGTCATCCATCGTCGGGATGAGATAGTCCTCTCTTAATCCGCGGTCTTCGGCAACCTTGGCCAGTTCCAGCGCGGCAGCGATGCACATCTCGTCGGTGATGGTCCGGGCGTTGACATCCAGGGCGCCGCGGAAGATGCCCGGAAAACCCAGGGAGTTGTTGACCTGGTTGGGAAAATCGCTTCTGCCCGTGGCAACAACCCGGGCGCCGGCTTCAATCGCCTCCCAGGGCCAGATTTCCGGAATCGGGTTGGCACAGGCAAATACCACCGGATTTTTTGCCATTGTCTTGATCCATTCGGGTTTGACCACGCCCGGTCCGGGTGTGGAAAGGGCGATCAGGACATCGGCACCCTTGAGCGCATCCTGAACCGTGCCTTTGACATTTTCGGCATTTGAAATCTGGCACATATGCCATTTTTCCTTGAAACTCTCCTGGAGTTCGGTTCGGCCTTTGTGCAGGGTGCCTTTGGAGTCGCACATAATGATGTTGCCGGGTGTAACACCGCCCTTGATGATGACCCGGGCAATGGCGATGTTGGAGGCACCCGCGCCCAGCATTACCACCTTGACCTTGCCGATGTCCTTACCGACAATCTTTAAGGCGTTAACCAGTCCGGCATAGGTTACTGCGGCAGTTCCCTGCTGGTCATCGTGCCAGACCGGGACCCCCATTTCTGCACGGAGCGTATCAAGAATTCGGAAGCATTTGGGCTGGGCAATGTCTTCAAGGTTGAAGCCACCGAATGATGGCTCAAGCAGTTTGGCGGTGCGGATGAACTCGTCCGGGTCTTTGGTGCGAAGGGCAATCGGCACCGCATCAACCCCGCCCAGGTATTTGAAGAGCAGCGCCTTACCTTCCATCACCGGCATTGATGCCTCAGGCCCGATATCGCCGAGTCCTAAAACCCTGGTGCCATCGGTTAAGACGCAGATGGTATTTGCCCGGTTGGTATGGACGAATGACAGGTTGACATCCTTCTGGATTTCCCGGCAGGGTGCGGCAACACCGGGCGTGTACCAGATGGCAAAGTCATTGAAGTCTCGGATGCAGCATTTGGAGGCAATCTGATATTTCCCCCGATAATAGGGATGCAGTTTCAGGGCATCTTCAGCCGGCTTCTTTGCCCTGGTAATCATCTGTTCTATTTCAGCCGGGGTCAGTTTTTTCATATTCTCTCCTTTTTTATGTTGCTGGCTTGGACTTTATTGCGGGCGCCTTAACCATAATTATTATTATGCCCGCGGCAACACATAATAGGGCGGTGATCAGAAATGCGGCGTTGTAGTTGCCGGTGAGTTCCTTGATCCTCGGGGCAAAGATGTTGGAGAGGAGTCCGCCCACACCGTAGGCGGTAAAGACCAGACCGTAATTTATGCCGGAATTCTTAGTTCCGTAAAAGTCGGCGGTGACCGCGGGATAAATTGCCAGATAACCGCCGAAACTTGACCCGACCAGAGCGATACCAACCCAGAAGATAAATGGGGCTGCAGGAATCAGAAAGTAGCCGAAGATGGCGAGGGCATTGATCAGAAACATCAGAAACAGGGCACGGGTTCTGCCAATTGTGTCGGAAATTCTGCCCCAGAAGATTCTGCCCAGGGCGTTGAAGACCGCAAGCACGCTGACACCAAGTGCCGCAGTCTCTTTAGTGAAACGGGCAAGTTCCTGAGCAATTGGCGAGGTCTGACCGATAATCATCAGACCGGCTGCGCAGCCGGCAAAGTAGGTGAGCCAGATAAGGTAGAACTGGGCGGTTGAGAGCATCTGACCGGCAGAGAAGTCGGTGCGGAGTAACTTGCCCGCAGCAGGTTGGGGCGGGTTCCAGTTTTCAGGTTTATATCCTAAGGGCGGATTCCGGAGAATCAATGCGCCGACCAGGATGAGAATAAAGTAGGCGCTGCCCAGATAGCGGAAGGTAGTAAATGCGCCGTGAGAGTCAATCATTGCCCGGGCAAGTGGACCGACGATCAGGGCGCCAGCACCAAACCCGGCAACCGCCAAACCGGTGATAAGCCCCCGTTTATCCGGAAACCATTTGACACCGGCAGAGATCGGACAGACATAGGCAAAGCCGATGCCGATGCCGGAGATGACACCATAGGCAAGAACCAGCATCCCGATGCTGTGGGCAAAACTGGCAAGAATCATCCCCAGGGCAAGGAGAACACCACCGATGATGGCAACGATGCGGGGTCCGAACCGGTCCTGAAGTCTGCCACCGAGGACCGTGGCCAGGGCAAAGAAGATCAGGACAAATGAGAAGGGGAGCGAAGCCTGAGTTGAGGTTATGTTGAGTTCTTGTTCCAGCGGTTTGCGGAATACACTCCAGGCATAGATGGCGCCCAGGCATAACTGGATCAGTAAAGCGCCGACCACAATCAGCCAGCGGTTGAAAGACTTTTTTTCACCCATCACTCAGCCTCCTTTGTGTTTAAATGGCGATTCAGCAGGGGCACCTGAAACAGAAGAGGCGCCCCTGCTGGTTTGGTTTTATTCATCTAAGGTTGATATGTCGCCGATCGGTTTGCACAGCGCCTCAGCCTTCAGGAGTCGGCGCATTATCTTGCCGGAGCGGGTCTTGGGCAGTTTGTCCCGGAACTCAATTGAGTCGGGTCGGGCAATCGGACCGATTTCCTGGGACACCCATTTCTTCAGTTCTTCTACCAGGGCATCGCTGGGCTTGAACCCAACTTTGAGCGTGACATAGGCTTTGGGGACATCACCTTTAACCTCATCCGGCACGCCGATGACCGCTGCTTCAGCAACTGCTGGATGGGCAACAAGGGCAGATTCAATCTCTGCTGTGCCGAGCCGGTGACCGGCAACATTCAGCACCTCATCTGCCCTGCCCCTGAACCAGAAGTAGCCGTCCTCGTCTCTTGTGCAGGAATCACCTGTGAGATACTTACCCTTAAATCTTGACCAGTATGCCTGAACATAGCGGTCAGCGTCTTTGTAAAGGGTGCGGAGCATTGCGGGCCAGGGGTGAGTGATAATGGCGAAGCCGTTCTCATTAGGTTTGACAGGATTACCTTCAGAAGAGACAACATCGGCTGAGAATCCGGGCAATGGTTTTGTTGCTGAACCGGGTTTCAGTGGCGTGATGGGCAGAGGGGAGATGACAAATGAGCCGGTTTCGGTCTGCCACCAGGTGTCCATAATCTGCAGTTTGCTACCGCCGATGTTTTTACGATACCAGCGCCAAGCTTCAGGGTTGATTGGTTCTCCAACCGAGCCCAACAGACGTAATGAGGTGAGGTTGTGTTTTGCCGGATATTCCTCGCCAAAGCGCATAAACATTCTGATGGCGGTTGGTGATGTATAAAGGATGGTAACCTTTTCCTTCTCAATAATCTGCCACCAGCGGTCAGGTGCAGGATAGTCCGGTGCGCCCTCATAAAGAATTGAGGTGGCACCCAGCATCAAAGGCGCATAAACAATATAGGAATGACCGGTAACCCAGCCGATGTCCGCGGCACACCACCAGATGTCATCTGGTTTAATATCAAAGACAAATTTCAGGGTCGTGTAAGTGCCAACCGCATAACCGCCGTGGACATGGACAACACCTTTGGGTTTGCCGGTTGTGCCTGAGGTGTAAAGGATATAGAGTAGGTCTTCAGGGTCAAGAGGTTCGGTCGGGCACTCAGCCGGTTCCTTTTCGGTCAACTCGTGCCACCAGAGGTCCCGGCCCGGCTTCATTTCCACGGGGTTGCCCGCGCGCCTGAACACGATGCAGTGTTCAATTGACGGGCACTCGGCAATAGCCGGGTCAGCATTTGCCTTCAAGGTGACCAGTTTGCCCCGGCGATAGGCGCCATCCGCGGTGATCAGCACCTTTGCCTCGGCATCCTGTATCCGGTCGCGCAGGGAGGCGGCTGAGAAACCGGAGAAAACTACGGAGTGAATTGCACCGATTTTGGCACAGGCAAGCATCGCTATCGGCAACTGGGGAATCATCGGCAGAAAGATGGTGATCCGGTCGCCCTTTTTAACTCCCAGCCGTTTGAGGGCATTTGCCAGTTTATTGGTTTCCTGATAAAGCCGGGCATAAGTCCATCTTTCCACCTCGCCCGGTTCCGAATGATAGATATAGGCAACCTTGTCCTTGACCGAGGTTTTCATATGCCGGTCAAGGCAGTTATGGGTGATATTGAATCGACCGCCGATGAACCACTTATAAAACGGTGCCTGCGACTCATCCAGGACCTTTTCCCAGGGCTGGAACCATTCCAGTTCCTTTGCCACTTCTCCCCAGTACCAGTTGAGGTCCTGAGCACGGCTTAAGAGTTCATCAAGGTTGGCGATATTATGTTTTTTCATAAACGCCATAATATTGGAGTTTTCAACCAACTCCTTGGTCGGCTCATAAAACTTTGGCTCATCTGCCATTTTATTTCCTCCTTTTTGTTTTCTTTAAATTTATTACCGCCGGATGTTTCAGTATATTGATGAGACGCTCAATGTCAAGGAAATTTAAGAGATTTTATATCAGCCGCTGATGATTGCCGGTGCCCAGGTGTAACCGCCGTTGCTGCTTAAAAGTAGGGTCTGTTCGTCACCGCCGATAATGCCGATAAGCCCATCGCCAAAGAAACGGATGCTGAAGAGGTCCTTTTCAGTGCCGGAGTCAATTTTTTCCCAGGTCTGACCACCATCAAGGGTGTGAATCACGGTTCCTTTTGCACCTACGCAGAACCCAGCCATAGTGTCGTGGCGCATATCAAGGGAGTAGAGGGGCGGCACAAAAAACTCAATTGGCAGGGGGCGCCAGACCTCACCGCCATCAGGGGTAAAAAAGACTCTGCCCAAGGTTGTGGTCATAAATCCGACCAGGTCATCAGCAGGAAAATGGATTGCAGTGAAATGGATGTTGGCGGTAAGCTCAACAACATTTTCTGCCTGAGAAAACCAGATTGAACCACCGGTTATCGTCTTCAATATTGTGCCGTTCAAACCGACTGCATAACCGGTGATGACATCCGCAGGAAAATGGACATCCATAATCTTTTCCTCTGTGGCGGTGACTAATCTTTCCCAGATGCGACCGCTGTCGGTAGTGCGCAAAACCGAACCATTATCACCGGCAACAAAGCCGATTTCAGTGGAAACAGGGAATTTTATCGCCCTCAGGTCAACATCAGTGCCAGAATCAAGCACATCCCAGGTTCTACCTTCATCTTCGGTCTTGAGAATAGTGCCTTTATCGCCGCAGGCATAGCCAACGAGCGCTTGACCCGGAAAGCAGACGCCATAGAGGTTAACTTGAACTGGGACAGAAAGCCTTTGCCAGGTGATACCGGCATCAGTGCTTTTAAGAAGCGTGCCGTTGTCTCCTGCTGCATAGGCAATAAAGCTATCTTCAATTGTAAAGATAGAGTTTATACGTTTCGGCATTATAATCATTATAGCAGATAATAATCCCTTTGTCAATAAATGATTGCATGAAGACGATTTCCCTGAAAAAGTTAAGATACATATGCGAC
>CAZNRV010000195.1:0-5554 GCA_964575495.1 uncultured bacterium | reverse complement strand
CTATTATGATGTGTTCAATGTAGGGATAGTCCTGTTGAAGCACGCTCTGAATCAAGTCCTCAATGTAGCGCGCCCCATTGTAAACTGCTGTAACAATCGTAACCAAGGGATGTTCAGATAACTTTATCCCATTCGGTCTGGATAAAGGCATCCGTTTGCTTAGAGAATCCATCATGCTACTTCCTATTCCACACTCTTCGATTAACATAATCCGAATAACTAATTATAATCCTCACCACCTTTTCTGACACATTCGGGACATTGTAGTCACCGACAATCCGCAAACTCCTTTCTGTCCCCCGCTTCTGTAAAGCAAGCACCTTCAAACCCTGCTTGACCCTCTCCCAGTTCATCCCGGTCATTATCACCGCCCCTTCTTCCATCCCTTCGGGTCGTTCGTGAGTTTCCCGGATATTGAGTGCCGGGAAGTTCAGGATGGATGATTCCTCAGTTATTGTCCCGCTGTCAGAAAGAACGGCAATAGCGTGCATCTGTAGTTTTACATAGTCCAGAAAACCCAAGGGCTTCAGCAGTTTAACATTGGTTGGAAGTTTCACGGCCTTAGCGACCAGTTTCTTGCGAGTGCGCGGGTGCGTGGACACAATCACCTGTTTGCCATAGGTATTTGCTAATCCCTTGAGTATGCGGACAAGGCCGTCAAACTGCCGGTCATCATCTATGTTCTCCTCCCGATGGGAACTGACCACAAAGTAATCCTGCTCCTTAAGATTCAATCGTCTTAACACATCTGATGCCTCAATCTTGTTCATATAGTAATGCAGCACCTCAAACATCGGACTGCCGGTTTTAATTATCCGGTCAGGTGGAATACCTTCACGCAACAGATATTCCCGGGCAATACTGCTGTAGGGCATATTGATGTCGGCGATATGGTCAATCAGACGCCGATTTATCTCCTCCGGCACCCGTTCATCAAAGCAGCGATTTCCCGCCTCCATATGAAAAACCGGAACCTTGTGGCGTTTTGCAGGATAGGCAGCGAGGCAACTGTTTGTATCGCCCAGCACCAGCAAGGCATCAGGCAGAACCTCAGTTAGAATTTCATCAGTCCGGGCAATCACATTGCCAATGGTCTCGCAGGGTGTTTTTGCCGCTGCGTTCAGGAAAAAGTCCGGTTTCCTGATATCCAAATCCTTAAAGAAAATCTCATTCAACTCATAATCGTAGTTCTGGCCGGTATGCACAAGGGTATGACTTGTCTCCTGGTCCAATCGGGCAATGACACGAGACAGGCGAATAATCTCGGGCCGGGTTCCAACTACGGTCATAACCTTCAATTTAGCCAATAAGCACCTCCGCGGGGTAGGTGTCAGAGGCAGCAGGGTCAAATGGTTCACAGGCCCAGAACAGAACAATCATTTCCGATTGCCCGATGTTCTCAATTGAATGGGTGTAACCGGGCGGTATATCCACAACCCGCAGGTCTTTGCCTGAGAGGTGATATGTAAATACTTCTTTGCTCAAGATATTTCTAAACCGCAGAACTGCCTCGCCTTCTATGACGCAGAACTTCTCGGTCTTAGTGTTATGGTAATGATTTCCGCGCGTAACCCCTGGTTTGGTTCTGGATATGAAAATCTGTCCGAAATACTTAGACTTGAGTAACTCAACCAACACCCCACGCTCATCAGCCTTTGGTTTCGGTTCATAGGCGAACTCATTGCCATTCAGATATGAGAGGTAGGTGGCATAGAGATATTTCGTGAACCGGTCACTGAAATCCGGCACAGTCAGATTCTCTCTGGTTGCCCGAAATTCCCGAATCTTGTCTGCCAATTGACCGAGTGCAACCTTGAAAGTCGGGTTAACTTCACCCCATATCACATTCCCGTCCCTTAACTTATCGTCTGCCATTACTTTTACGAACTCTCTCACCACATCATCAATATAGACAAGTTCTATCTCCCGGTTCGGGTCAGAAATATTAATATTAAGGTTGTGGGCGATGTTATAACAAAAGGTTGCGACAACCGAATTATAATTGGGCCGGCACCATTTGCCGAACACACCGGGCAACCGGAATAAATAGGCACGCGCGCCGGACCGCTCGGCATAAGCCTTTAGCACCTCCTCTGCTTGCCGTTTACTCTCACCATAGGGATTATTAAGCAAAGCCTGAGTTGATGATGAAAACACGATTAAGGGTGCACGTTCTATCCTGATGAGAAACTCACAAATTTCTTTAGTTAACCCGACATTTACATTGTAGAACTCCTCCGAACGCTCCGGACGATTGACCCCTGCCAGGTGAAAGATGATATCAGCCTCCCTTAAATAACCGTCAAGGGTTAGGCGTGAGTCATTAATATCATAGGTCATAAGTGCAATACCGGTTTCGCGCTGCAACGCCTCAATAAGGTTCTTGCCAATAAAGCCATTAGCACCTGTAATCAGAACCTTCCTCATCGTCTTACTGTTTTTTTCTCAACTCCTCCTGCACATAGTCCAGTTTCAGCAGCAGTTCAATAAGTTCATTCAGGTTCAGCCTGCGGGTGTTATGCGAATTGTAATCTTCCTGGCGTGAGAACTCTTCTTTGCCTTCAGTGAAATAAAGACTGTAGTTCAAATCTCTGGTATCAGGCACAATCCGGTAGTAGTCACCCAAATCCTCGGCTTTTGCCATTTCCTCCCGTGTGAGCAAGGTCTCGTATAACTTCTCGCCGTGTCTGGTGCCAATGATTTTAATTGAATTGTCGGCGTTGAAAATCCGCTTCAAAGCCTCGGCAAGGTTGCCAATCGTGGTTGCCGGTGCCTTACGCACAAAGATGTCGCCCGCTTGGGCATGCTCATACGCATAGAGGACCAGGTCAATCGCATCGTCCATACTCATCATAAACCGGGTCATATTCGGGTCGGTTATGGTGATAGGACGCCCCTGCTTGATTTGCTCAATAAAAAGGGGAATGACCGAACCCCGTGAAGCCATAACATTGCCGTATCTGGTAGCACAGATAACCGTCTTCTCCGGGTCAACGATGCGCGCCTTGGCAATCATCAGTTTCTCCATCAGCGCCTTGGACATTCCCATCGCATTGATGGGATAGACCGCCTTATCCGTGCTCAGCAGGATTACCCGTTTCACACCGCAGGCAATCGCCGCATTCATCACATTTTCAGCACCAAGGGCATTGGTCCGAATCGCCTCCAGGGGATAAAACTCGCAGGATGGAACCTGTTTGAGGGCGGCGGCGTGAAACACATAGTCAACACCAACCATCGCCGCTAATACACTGTCATATTCCCGCACATCGCCGATGTAGAATTTCAATTTCGGATTGGCATATTTAATCCGCATATCCTCCTGCTTCTTTTCGTCCCTGCTGAACACACGTATCTCCTTAATCTCGGTCTTGAGAAACCTTTCCAGAACCGCATTACCGAACGACCCGGTTCCACCAGTAATCAGCAATATCTTATCCTTGAACATATACTAAATTTTAATCCCTATATTAAATAAAGTCAAAAAGTTCTCTCTCAGTAAAGAAGCTGCGGGTCTTTGTCTTATTCGTCTTAATGATGAATTCAGAACATTATTCCGATAACACAGCATTGAACATCCGCAGATAATGTTGGAAAATGGCATCATTGTTCAGAAACTTTTCTGCATATTCTATGGTGCGCCGGCGCATTTCTGCATATTCATCAGAATTCATATCTACGCATCGTTGCAATATGTAATGGAATCTCTTTTTATCAGCAAGGGAAATATCCCACCCAACTCCATACTTTTCCAAGTTCCGCCAGGGTGTCTGGTCGCTTAAGATAACCGGGCAACCCGCGGCTAATGATTCAACTATGACATGACCGAAGTTCTCTCCCCTGGTCGGAAACAGAAAGAAATGGTTATTGGATAATACTTGGGTAGTCTTACTGTGGTCAATCTCACCCCAGTAGCGGACAGTAATGTTAGACGGCATTTGGCTAATCAACCTTTTGCATCTTGCCCACAACGGTAAGTCCTCAATAGGTCCATAGATATTGAAGGTTATCTTTCCAGCACAGTTTTGCAGGGATTCAAGAGCATAATCAAGATTTTTCTTAACTGCTATCCGCGAGATAAATACAAAATTCGCCTCCCCAGGCAATTTAACAAGTGGTTGAGAAGTAGTTAAAGGAATAATTGGGGTCTGCGAGCGCAAGTTGGGCGCAATAAATATCCTTGCCCGAAAATATTTTAGAATATGCTCCTGCTCAAGTTCACTCGTGGCTTGCCAAATTACTTTCTTGTATAGTTTAAGGAGTCTGCTAATTGATATAAAGATTTTCTTTTTCAGGTATTTCAATTTCTTAGTTCTTAAAGCACCCGGCGAAAACTCCCCCCTGGGTGCAAGAATAATTGGAGTTGATGGCAGTAGTCCAAGTCGTTTCAGAATTATAACCTTTATACTCCAAACAGAAAAAAAACTATTCAGATACATCAATTTGTGTGGCGTTGAATGAATGAGCTTTTGGAGAAACCGAAAGGAAGATTTTGAAGGAGAAAGATAGATTACCCGGCACCCATATACCTTCTGCCACTCATCGGCCTTAATCCCGGGATACGGTGTTTTATCAAGCCAGTCCCGGTCGCGGGTGACGATATGGAAATTGAAAAAATTCTTACCGTATTCAACTAAATTGGCTAAGGTGCGGATTGGACCACCCGCTTTGAAACCGGGGAGAAACGACTCTGCCACTACAAGAATATCAGGTTTCCCAAGGTCGTTAGCGGAATTTAACATTTTGTTATTTTCGTTCTATTTGCGACCCTAGTGCAGACATTAACATTGGGTTCTCGGGAGACCCCAACGCCTCCGCGCTCTATCCCAATTATGCCACAAACAATATAAAATAATAGTATTAAAACATTGCCGGCACCAAAGAGCAACGACTCCACAAAGGAAATAAGTATTGCCGACACAATTAACATAAAGGCATATTGCGCTACCATATTAGTCCGCTGGTGCTTAGCAAACTTAAATGCTTCATAGACGACACAAATAACCCAGGCCAGAAAGAGCAAACCGCCAATGATACCTGTTTCAACAAATGCTCCAAGGTAAGCACTATGGTCTCGGGACCGTGTTGATTCCTCCACTTCAGGTGATAAACCACCACTAATTCTGGTAGATGGTCCTGATGCAAAACCCGTGCCCATCAGGGGATTATTCAAGAATAGTCTCACCTGCTCCTCGTAGCGGGGTGTTCGACCAGTGAGTATATCTTCGGTTCGGCGTCTAAAAACCTCAGCGGTTGTGAACCAGTTAACTATATTATTTTTCTGCCAAATACAAACCAACACAGTAAGAACCAAAAACACATTTCGGTATCGCTTGATTAATATAAACAAAAACCAGATAACAGCAACCCCCAGGGAGGAAATAAAACCGGAACGAGAACCGGTAGCGTAGATTAAAATTATAGATAGAAAAGCGACCAAGAAAGAAAGACACCGTGTTGCTTTTAGCTTGTGGTTTGGAACGGTAAAAAGACCTAATCCTATGTAGAATAGTTGTTGAGGAAAATAAGATGCCGCACCCGTTCTGTAAAATAC
>CAZNRV010000194.1:0-2106 GCA_964575495.1 uncultured bacterium | reverse complement strand
AATTGGCTGAAGTGATTATAATTAAAGTGTTACTGAAATAGCACAAGGAGGCAGCGATGATGAGGCAAAAAGTATCTCTCTTTTTGCTGGTAGCAGGTTTGTTCGTAGCGGGTGGTTCAACAATTACCGTTCCATCCGAGAACCTGCAGGGCACTCTTACACAAAAGAGCAGTGTTTTACCTGAAGTCCAAGTAGACAACTGGATACATCCTATTGATGCGGTCTGTCCTCCGTTCCAACTTCCCTCTTTCAACCCAACCAACCCGGCAGGAGAACCGCCGCAATTCCATGAATGGATGCAGTTCGCCGATTTTCCTCGTGAAACCTATCGGAGTGCTGGATGCACCGATGGTCGCTATCAGTATATGATGGGCGGTTGGGACATGAGCTCAGGAGGCGGAGGACCCATGAAAAACCTCTATCGTTATGACCCGCTAACCGATGTTTGGACTGAACTGGAATCAATGCCCTGTGCGGTTTCTAATCATTGTGCGATATGCCATCCCTGGCTGAGAAAGATTTATGTCCCGGGCGGCTATGACCTTTCGGGCGGCACCAATATGATGATGGAGTATGACATCGCCAGCAACGAATGGTCACAAAAGTCTCCCTGTCCGTTCGCCGATTATGGCGCTTCTGGCGCGCCCTATGGCGACTCAATTCTCGTGGTCTGGGGTTCAGGCAACCCGGGTCGGACCTATCGTTACAGCATCCCGGACGATGCCTGGGCCGAGCGGGCGAGCGCTCCTGGTGTTACCAGTCATGGTCAGATGGTAGCATCACCTTATGATGGTTGTCTGTATTATGCCGGCGGCTGGACTGCAAAGCGAGTCTTCTGCCGGTATAACCCCGGTAGCAATACCTGGACCAGTCTGGACTCAATGCCGACCGGCAGGCATGGGCTGAGCATGGCAGCGGTTGGGCCCTTCATCTTTACTTACGGTGGCGCCACAGCCTGGATACCATTACGATGTGTTGAGGTCTATAATGTTAAGACCGGGAACTGGACAATCGACGACTCTATGCCCTGGGCTAATGGTGGCAACTCAATAGCCAGCGGTTGTATGGGCTGGATATACACCCTTGCCGGCAACTTTTTTATTGGTGCTCTTGTTACCCCATCAAACGACATCGCCGTCTCCAAAATTATTGCGCCGTCTTTGCCGAGGATTGTCCCGGGTGTTCCCATCGTTCCGCGGGTGATGGTGAAAAACTGTGGTCTTAACCGTGCCGAGTATTTCCCGGTTTTTTGCAGGATTGACTCCTCAGGCCAAGTTGTTCATGAAGACGGGGTGTTGGTTGATTCGCTTGAACCGGGTGACTCGTTAGGGGTTGAGTTCTCCTGCTCGTGGACTCCGGGCGCTTCACTCTGGCACGGCTACACAATATACGGCTTCGCTTTTTTCATCAACGACTCGGTGCCGGAAAATGATACCTGCGAAATGCCTTTGCTTGTAACCTCAGACACAGTCTATTGTAACAGGACAAACAGCCCGCCGGTGATTGACGGCTACCTTGCCCCGGATGAATGGGCTGATGCCTATGAGATGAACTTCTCCAATATCTTTGGCTGGCACGGCAGACCTTATGGACCTTATGCGGCAAAAGCCTGGTTTATGCAGGGGGCGGAAAATGATACGGTCTTTCTGTATTCCGCCTATGCGCTGCCCTTCGCTGATACGCGGGACCCCGGCGACCGGATTTGTTTCTACTGCGACGAGAACAATGACGGGCAATGGGCGACGGACAGTTCCGAAGGTTGTTACTCGTTCTGTGTTGATAGCCTTGGGGTTGATGAGGTGCGCTTTACTTCAATTTTAGGTAACCAGGGTGGGACTGGTGTTCCGGGTGCCCGGAGCGCTTCCAGCACACAGAACGGCTACCTAACATTTGAGGTAAAAGTTCCAATCGACACCGCCTGGTTCCATCTCAACTTCAATCCGGTGGCGGACACAGCCGGTCTGTTTCTATATGCGCTGGATGGCAACAGGTGGTTAGGTTGGTGGCGGGCGGAAATGAGCCAGGACTCCTTGCTTAGACCCACGAACTACGGCAAACTGATCCTCAGAACAGGCGGGTCGGGAGTTACCGAAGGCATCTCAACCC
>CAZNRV010000193.1:0-4077 GCA_964575495.1 uncultured bacterium | reverse complement strand
AATATATACAAAACCGATAAGAAGGGAGTATTAATGAGTCCAATTTTCTTGGTAGCACCGGGCAGTGCAATTATTGCCCTGGGGTTTGCTTTGTTTCTTGCGGTCAGTAATCTGCGCAAGAGCGAGGGAACTGAACCGATGAAGGTGGTGGCGCGCGCGGTAAAAGAGGGCGCGACCGCTTACCTCAAACAGCAGTACAAGGGTGTCTCAATATTCTTTGCCATTGTGTTTGTATTACTCCTGATACTGGCTTTATTCAAACTGCAATCTCCCTTTGTGCCTTTTGCCTTTTTGACCGGCGGTTTCTTTTCCGGTCTTGCCGGTTTTATCGGGATGTCGGTGGGTGTGCGCTGCAGTGCAAGGACAACATGGGCAAGCAAACAAAGCCTGAATTCAGGACTAAGGGTCGCCTTCTCTTCAGGTATGGTGATGGGACTGGTAGTTGTTGGGCTCGGGCTGATTGATATCTCCATCTGGTATATAATCCTTAATGCGGTTTATGCGCATGAGCCGCTGGTGCATAAACTGGAGCTGATAACCTCAACGATGCTTGCATTTGGCATCGGCGCCAGTTCCCAGGCACTTTTTGCCCGTGTTGGTGGTGGTATCTTTACCAAGGCGGCAGATGTGGGTGCGGACCTGGTTGGCAAGGTTGAAGCAGGAATCCCTGAAGACGACCCGCGCAACCCTGCGGTTATCGCTGACAATGTGGGTGATAATGTCGGTGATACTGCCGGTATGGGCGCCGACCTTTATGAATCCTATGTGGATTCAATTATCGCATCAATGGCGCTTTCGGTCGTCGCTTTTAAGAACACAGGATTTGAGGTCAATGGGGTGCTCTTACCAATGGTCCTCGCTGGTATCGGAATAATTGCCTCAATCTTAGGTAGTTTCTTAGTCAGGGCAGGGGAAAAGGCAGAACAGAGTGTCTTATTGGCAGCGTTGCGGCGAGGAATTTATGGTGCGGCGATTCTTTCTGCAATATTAGGCTTTGTGGTGACGAAATTTCTATTGCCCCAATACTGGTCGGTTTACTGGGCAATTCTTTCAGGACTTTTAGCCGGTATCTTGATAGGTTTCTTTACCGAGTATTATACTTCTGATTCGTACGGACCAACCAGGGCGATTTCTCAAGAGGCAAAGACCTCACCTGCAACGGTGGTCATTGAGGGTCTTTCAGTGGGGATGAGGTCCGCAATGCCGATTGTGCTGGTTGTGGTTGTGGCAATTATCACCAGTTATTTCTTTTCAGGAGGTGGTTCTGCCGGACTCGGGCTTTATGGAATAGGTATTGCCGCGGTGGGGATGCTTTCTACATTGGGAATAACGCTTGCAACTGACGCCTATGGTCCGGTTGCCGACAACGCCGGCGGCGTTGCCCAGATGACCGGTCAAGAACCAATTGTGCGCGAAAGGACCGATGCGCTTGATGCCTTGGGAAACACAACTGCGGCAACCGGAAAGGGTTTTGCGATTGGCTCCGCAGCCCTCACCGCTTTGGCATTGATTGCCGCTTATCGCGATGAGGTGCGTATCGTCAGCGAGCGCTTTCTTGGTTATACTCGCACATTGGACCTATCCCTTCTCAACCCGAGATTGATTGCCGGTCTTTTTGGCGGAGCGGTTATTCCGATGACAGTTTCTTCCTCAATTCTGAAAGCGGTCGGCAGGACCGCAACAAAGATTGCTGAAGAGGTCAGGCGTCAGTTCCGTGAAATTGTGGGTTTAATTGAGGGGAAGGCGAAACCGGATTATGCCCGTGCAGTAACTATCTGCACCAAGGCGGCACAGAAGGAGATGTTGGTACCTGCGCTCACCGCAATAATTGCACCGGTTGTTATTGGTCTGGTTTTAGGACCTGAGGCGGTTGCAGGATTTCTTATTGGCGGGCTGGCAAGCGGTTTCTGCCTTGCCATCTTTATGGCGAATGCTGGTGCTGCTTGGGATAATGCGAAGAAATACATCGAAAAAGGTAATTTTGGTGGCAAGGGTTCGCCTGCGCATAAGGCCGGCGTGGTGGGCGATACTGTCGGCGACCCGCTTAAGGATGCTGCTGGTCCATCACTTAATATTCTGTTGAAGTTGCAGTCGATGGTTTCAATAGTGGTTCTCGGGCTCGTTCTCAAAGTTTCTTCCTATCTACCATGGCTAAAGTAACGCGTTGATTAATCTTTAATGCTTTAGGGATCGAATCGGTTAATTTATGATACTTCCGGTGGTGGCCAGACGGCCATGCAGGCAGGGTTACCGCAGCGAAGAGTTTCTGCGGGAGTGATTTTCAGACAACGGGGACAGGGGGATTTTGAAATGCTGCCATCGGGTTCAAGAAATGCCTCTTCTTCCCAGTTATAATTACACTTTTCGCAGAAGTAGCCTGCATAGGTTTCATTATGATTGCAACTTGGGCATCGGCAACGGTTGTTCATCAATTTAATATAAACCTGATAAGATAACTGTCAAGTAAAATCGCGGTCTTTTTAGAAAAAAGAAGAGTTATGGCTGGGCATTTCTTATTTGCTCAGCAATTTTGTCCAGTTCGGGTTCAGAGAATTGTGGTTTCAGACGCACCTGACAGAAGTGATGAAGGTTAAGGGTCTTGTCGAGTATGTTTTCCTCGCCTTTAATAGTAGGAATAAGCAGCATATGAACATGGGGGACTCTCGTGCCGCGCAAAAGCATGGTGATATATTCGCATTCGAAGGCATGTTTTATCTTCCGGGCGACGATGTAGCAGGTTCTCATGAATGGTCCGGCAAAGTTGTCACGGGGTTCTATGTCAGTAAACCACTGGATGTGTTTCTTCAGAATGACAAGGCAGTGCCCGCGGGAGATAGGGTAAAGGTCTAAAAAGGCAAGGGTAAGTTGGTCTTCGTAAACATTGCGGCAGGGTGCTTCGCCGGCAACGATTTGACAGAACGGACATTTATTCACTTTTACCTCCATTAAAAAGACCAGGGTTTGCAGATAATCTGCCTGATGCGGGTGGCAAAGAATCGATGGGAATGGGCAGGACGGATAACGAGTGCGGTGTCAGCACCTCTGCTTGAGCCGGCGATGCTGATAATGTCCTTGCCATAAGGCACAAGTCCAGCATCGAGCGCCATTACCGCTATTTCTACAGCAACCTTTGTGCCTTCGCCTAATGTGCGATAGGTGTTGGCAACAATTTCAGGTGGACCAAGACCACCAAACTGGTGTCTGATTGCCCGGTCAACACCGCCAAAGAGATGAGTGGTGCGTAAAACCGAGACACCTCTTGAGATGAGTTTCTTCTCAACAGCAACAGGTAGTTCAGATTTACCAGGCTGGGCAAAGCCGCTCTGATGGGTTACGCAGATGATTTTGAAGGCGTTCTTAGCTAGCCGGCAGAATTTCAGTGCGCTTGAACCTGTCGTTGAGGCAACAACGATGTGTCTGATTTTGAGTTGTTGGGCATAGTGAAGTGCCAGTTGCAAGGTTTCGGAGGTATTATGCCTACCTGCACTTTGAAAATAGACTGAAGGATGAGTAATTTGATTTACCATATCGCATTTAGAAATTGGAACATAGAGAACATCCCTATTCCTCAACCGGTTCCCAATAAAGATCAATGATTGTATTGGTGGGATTCTTAGTAAGGTAATCGTGAATCTTTGCCTCGCACAGCAGCTGGTCCTGAAAGTGGTCGGCAAACTCACCGTAGCATGCCATATTAATAAGACCTTTGACCTCAAGCGGTTCCAGTTTGAGGTCGTTTTCTTCAAGCAGCATCCGAAAAGTCATCATACAAAGTTCTTCCAGTTTGTATTCCGGATAATGCTTGCGATAATCGGTTGTTCCACCGGCAACAGCATAAACCGGTCGCTGGAATTGGGGAACCCTCAGATTCCCGCGTTTGAATTTAATCATCGGTTTCCTCCTTTGGTTATGTTAATAAAACATGCCATTATATCATAATATACTTTTGGGATAGTTCAGGTCAAATGATGTTTTCACATCTCAATAACCCTGCTGACAATCAAACGCTGACCGATGATTTAGACTCTTAAGATAAGCCCGCCTTTGCTCTGCTAATTGCCCATGTTTAGATAATAT
>CAZNRV010000192.1:0-2464 GCA_964575495.1 uncultured bacterium | reverse complement strand
ACCGGTATGCGCCAGCGCCTGAATCTGGCGCGCGCCCTGCTCAATGACCCGCCGATTTTGCTTTTGGATGAGCCGACCCGAAGCCTTGACCCGGTTGCCGCACAAAACTTCCGTCAGTTCCTTAAGCAAAGACTGGTCAGACAGGGAAATAAGACGGTCCTGCTTGCCACCCACAGTCTTGAAGAGGCACAATATCTCTGCGACCGGATTTGTCTTATTGAACAGGGCAGGGTCATTGCCGAAGGGAGTTATTCGGCAATCCAGGGCTATTTAATAAACCGGAATGTTTCTGCATAAACTGCTTGCCTTTCTGAAAAAGGATTTGCTCATTGCCCTGAACTACCGGTTTTCCTTTTTCCTTGAGGTGCTCGGGATATTTTTCTCCACCACCGCGCTCTATTTTCTCTCCCGGATTTTCGGCCCAGGCATCTCACCCCATCTTGCGCCCTATGGCAACAACTACTTTGCCTTTGTCCTGATTGGGATTGCCCTTTCCAGTTACTTGAGTTTCTCGCTCTACAGTTTTTCCTCCCAGTTAAGGGAATCACAGGTTCAAGGCACTTTGGAGGCGCTCCTTGTAACCAGAACCCGGCTCAGCACGATTGTCCTTTTATCCTCAATCTACCCTTTGCTCTATACCTCGCTTTCGGTCCTAATCTATCTCATTCTGGGCGCAACCGTGTTCGGACTTTCTTTAAGCAATGCCAATATTCTGGGTGCCCTTATCATCCTGACACTCTCGGTTACCTCCTTTTCCGGAATTGGAATTCTGTCTGCGGCATTCATTATGGTATTTAAAAAAGGGAGCCCAATCCAGTGGCTGGTTGGCAGCCTTTCCTATCTTCTCTCCGGCACCCTTTATCCGGTCTCGGTCCTGCCAGACTGGCTTCAAAAGATTTCCCTGCTTCTGCCCTTAACCTACTCTCTGCAGGGAATGAGGTCTGCCCTGCTAAAGAATTACGGGTTGAAACAACTCCTGCCCGACATCACCGCCCTGATTTTGTTCACCGCTGTGCTTTTGCCCCTTGGTCTTGCCGCATTCGGTTATGCAACCAGAAGGGCAAAACAGGACGGCAGCCTGACCCAGTATTAGAAAGGCAAAGGTAGAGGTAGAGGTAAAGGTAGAGGTAAAGGTTGAGGTTGAGGCGACGTTGCGACCGCCCCCTCGCCTGGGTCATTGCGATGGCGCTCTGCCCTGGGCAGGTGGCAATCTCACGCAAGAGATTGCTTCGCTAACGCTCGCAATGACAAAAGGAAGGGGGGCGCAATGACAGAGAGAAGAGAGGACTCGGAATGACAGAAGGGAAAAGTCATTGCGACCGCCCCCTCGCTCATGTCATTGCGAGGAGCGATAGCGACGAAGCAATCTATATGCAAAAGGTTCAAGGTAAAGGCGAAGGATAGTTCTTAGTTACAGGTTACAGGTTCTTAGTTTAGAACTATGAACTAAGAACCAAGAACTACGAACTAATAACCAATAACCAATAACCAAGAACTAAGAACTAAAAACCAAGAACTAATAACACGGAAAACCATTGCCTCCATCATTGTAAGTCTATTTTTATCAATGCCTTATAAACCTGAAAAAACTGCTTTAGCCTTGCATCCGAAAAACAAATCCCAATTTTTCGGGTTTTGTAATCACCGGGATGCCTCAGGGGATGCCCCGGGGGTGCGCCCCCTAATGTTAAATTATATTGAAAAAACATTTTAAGACCAAATTCCCCAATTTCCCAATGCCAAATTCACCAATTCGTCATTGTCATTTCCCAGTTTTACCTCTACTTTACCTATACCTCTACCTATACCTCAACCTTATCAGGAGACGACCAGGGCAAAGGAAAGGGTGGATAAAAGGGTGAGGGAAACTCAATAGAAAATGACTATAGAAAGGACAGGACAAAGGCAGGGGATAACCACTGGTTAAAGAACGGCAAGAAGAGCCTGAACCGGGATATATGACAGAAACTGACAGAGAACGGGTAAAGGGCTTTAACCGAGAATTGGACAAATTGCGGTTCTCACCACGACCCAAATGGCTGCAATCATAACCATGGATATGGTGAGAGAAACCGCCTAAAATAGAATCTGGAGAGTAGCCTGGGGGATAGTATAGGGGATGGGGTCTAAAATTATGCAAAATTTCGTATAATTCATTGAATATTAAAGAAATAGACAAATTTCGCCCCGCTTGATTTTTTAACCTATAGGTTAAATTTTTATGATGGTTCAGGGACACCCTGAAACCGGCTTTACCCGGAACCTGCCCTGCTCTCCTAATCGCAATTGCGTGTGATTGCGGGCGACCGGCTCGCCCATGTCATTGCGAGCCTGCCGAAGGCAGGCGTGGCAATCTCACGCGTGTGGATTGTAGTTGCAGACCTTGGTCTGCTAATATCTACTGTAAAATGGCAAAGCAAACTTTGAAACTACCGCTACCGCTCGGAATGACAGAAGGGAAAAG
>CAZNRV010000191.1:0-3421 GCA_964575495.1 uncultured bacterium | reverse complement strand
GTTCGGCTCGGAATGACGTGGGCGTGGGGGGCTCCTCGCAATGACGGAAAGCGAGGGGCTCGGAATGACACAGGCGTGGGGGTAAAGGTAAAGAATTCTAAAACTACGCCTAAATCATTAATGATAGAGTTGCACGCCTGTTCATAAACCATAAACTATAAATAGTGAAATATGATGTGATTGTTGTGGGCGGCGGACATGCCGGCTCTGAAGCCGCACTTGCCAGTGCCCGGGTCGGCTGTTCAACCCTGCTTTTAACCCAGAACCTTGATACCATTGCCTTAATGTCCTGCAACCCGGCTGTGGGCGGCATCGGCAAAGGTCAATTGGTCAAGGAACTGGATGCGCTCGGCGGTCAAATGGCGAGATGCACCGACAAGGCTGGAATCCATTTCCGCCAGCTCAACACCAGTAAAGGCAGGGCAGTACGTTCATCACGGGTTCAGGTTGACCGCCAGTTATACCGCCAGATTATGCGCTCAATCCTTGAAACCACAGAAAACCTCTATCTCCGCCAGGGGCTTTGCGCCCGGGTCCTCACAAAGGGCAAAACCGCTATTGGGGTTGAGACCGAGACCGGCGAAAAATTCTTCGGCAAAACTGTCATCCTCGCACCTGGCACATTTCTCTCAGGTCTTGTCCATATCGGACCTATCCACTTTCCTGCGGGTAGATTGGGCGAATCACCGGCAAATATGTTAAGCCAGAACCTGCGCGAACTCGGCTTTGCGATTGGTAGGTTCAAAACCGGCACACCACCAAGAATCGACATTCGCACCATTCAACTGGGCCGGCTTCAGGAGCAGAGGGGCGATGAACCACCCCAGCCCTTCTCCTTCTGGAGTGCGGATTCGCCTCAGAACCGCGCAACTTGCTATATCACATATACAACGAAAAAAACCCATACAATTGTCAAACAGGGTCTGAAACATTCACCGCTTTACACCGGTATCATCAAAGGTAAAGGTGTGCGCTACTGCCCTTCAATTGAAGACAAGGTGGTCAAGTTTGCCGATAAAGAGCGCCACCACATCTTTATTGAGCCCGAAGGTCTAAATACCTTTGAATGTTATCCCAATGGCATCTCCACCAGCCTGCCAGTCTCAATTCAGGAAAAGATGCTCCATTCCATACCCGGTCTTGAAAACTGCCGGATGACCAGACCTGGCTATGCGATTGAACACGACTTCTCAGACCCAACTCAGCTCTACTCTACACTTGAGACAAGAATCATCAGAAACCTCTTTTTTGCCGGTCAGATTAACGGCACCACCGGTTATGAAGAGGCAGCAGCACAGGGACTGATTGCCGGCATCAATGCCAGCCTCCGTGTCAAAGCAAAGGAGCCCTTTACTCTTACCCGGGCTGATGGTTATATTGGCGTAATGATTGACGACCTGGTAACCAAAGGCACTGACGAACCTTATCGGATGTTCACCGCCCGGGTTGAGTTCAGACTTTTGCTGCACGAGGGCAATGCCGATTTGCGCCTCGGAAAAAAGGGTTTTGAGCTGGGGCTACTCAATCAGGAACAGTTCCAACGCATTGCAGAAAAAGAGCGGCTATTTACTTTAACCCTTGACTGGCTCAAACAACACCGTGTCAGACCTGAGCCCAGGGTCAATCGGCTGCTCAAAAGGTTCCAGACTGCCCCGATAACCCAGCCGGTCAGCGCGCTTGAACTTTTGCGCCGACCGGAAATAACCTATCAGAACCTTTTAAAAATTACTCCTGCGGGTCCGAAAATACCTGCCCTGATTCAGGACCTGATTGAGGTCGAGGTCAAATACGAGGGCTATATTGAACGCACCCGGCGCCAGCTTACCCAGTTCAGCGAGTTGGAACACATCAGAATCCCGTCCAACATTGACTACTTCCAGGTCCCTGGTCTTTCCACTGAGGTCAGGGAAAAACTCAGCCGGATTCAGCCCTCGTCACTTGGTCAGGCGCAGCGTATCCCTGGCATCACACCCGCAGCCATTTTTGCCTTAACCGTTTACCTGAAAGGAGGAAAATGAGCCTGATTCATTTCCGCACCGAAATTGATGCATTCTGCCGTAACCGGGAAATTGCCATTTATGGAGTTGCCGAACTTGCCAAGATGAAGACCGATGACTTCCTTCTGCCCCCGGAAACACTCAAGCGTTTGCCCTTTGCCCTCTGCTTGGGCATGCGCCTTTCCCACGAGGTCCTTGCCTGCCTCACCGACCATCCAGACCTGCTTTATGAGCACCACTACCGGCAGTTGAACTTTGCCCTTGACCGCGTCGCCCTGGAACTGACCAATCGGCTCCAGAATTGGGGTTATAACGCCCTGCCCATCCCTGCCTCCCAGATTGTTGACTGGCAGAACCAGCGAGGACATCTTTCCCACAAACGGGTGGCAATCGCTGCCGGTCTGGGCTGGCTTGGCAGAAACAACCTTTTGGTAACCCCTGATTATGGCGCTGCGCTCAGACTGGTTACGGTTCTTACCGATTTACCGATGGAACCCGGCGCTCCCTTAAAACAGGACTGCGGAACCTGCCAGCGCTGCATCAGCGCCTGCCCGGCAAATGCCATCAAGGAAAAGCCTGAGGATTTTGACCATCAGGCATGTTTTGAAAAACTGAAGGAGTTTCAGCAGAAGCGCTTTGTCAATCAGTTCATCTGCGGCTTGTGTGTTCGTGCCTGCCTCCGCCCGCTCTAACGCCGGTAACGGAACTCCCTGCCCAGAGACAGATAAAACCTGATTCCGCCCGGATGCGGCACTGATTTAAGAAAATTTCCTAATGACACCATAAAACGCAACGGTCCCAAAGGTGTATTGGTAACAACACCGCAACCCGCACCCCAGTGCAAATCACGAAAAATATCATCGCTTCTAAAGAGCAAATCAGGTCTTTTAAAAGTTGCCGCATTGGCAATCAGTTCCAGATAAACCGGATAGTCATCAGAGTTCAACAGCCCCAAAACCTTAAACCGCAAAGCCGAACCCAAAATCAGCCGCTGGTTAGTGCAAAACTCATCCCGGGCAAAACCCAAAAACCTCTCACCCCCTGACCGAAAATATTCACTCAGCGGCAAAGAGCCAAAGGAAACACCACCATTCACCCACCACCGCGCAGCGCACCTGACAAAAACCGGCACAATCTGCTCGCCTGTGAACTCCAATTTCAGAAACTCATCCTTGCTCAAAGCCTCAGGCGTTGAATAGGCGCCACTCAACCGGTAAGCAGAACCCCTTGCTGGCAAATCCAAACGGTCCTGGTTATTAAACTCAAGGTTAAACAAAGCCGCACCCAGCAACTCATCTGCAACTGTATCAACCGCCACCCCTTCATAACCAACCCGCTCCGCCTTTACCCCGAAATTAAAAAACCCGTTTCTACCCAGAATATAACCCGCCTCACCAACCCCGCCCAGAAAATCAACATAATAA
>CAZNRV010000190.1:0-10656 GCA_964575495.1 uncultured bacterium | reverse complement strand
TGTTTAGATAATATAGATTAAACAAAACCCCGGGGGGTAAAATTGAGTTATCTTGCCTAATTCCGCAACTTAGCCGAAATTCACTTTTGCCGGGGGGTAATCCCCCAAGTGATTTTGGACAAAAATCATTAGTGGCTTTTTTGACAATTGAAAAAAGGCAAATATAATTTAGCAGTTAATGTTTTTAATTTTGTTTATTCTTCTGCTTTTTGTCGGGTATGGGTTTTTTGAATACCAGTTCCACCGGAGGAATTTAAGGCAAATTCCAATCCGTATCCAGGTGAACGGGACAAGGGGGAAATCATCGGTTACCAGGTTAATTGCTGCGGGTCTGCGTGCGGGTGGATTCAGGGTTGTTGCCAAGGTTACCGGCACAAAGCCAAGGTTTATTGTCGGTGACAATGAGGAGTATCCGGTGCGGAGGTTAGGAAAGGCAAATATCATCGAGGAGTTGCGGATTGTGCGTCTCGCACGGAAATATCAGGCAAATGCGCTGGTGATTGAATGTATGGCGCTCGTTCCTGAATACCAGTTTGTGGAAAATAGAATGCTCATCAGACCCTCCCATGGGGTTATTACCAATGTCAGGGCTGACCACCTTGATGTGATGGGTCCAACAGTGATGGATGTTGCCCGAGCCCTGAGCAATACCATTCCGAAAAATGGCAGTTTTTTTACCGCCGAGAGAGGTGAGCCTTTAAAGGTTCTGAAGGAGCGGGTAAGACCAAATGTAAATATGACCGTTACTGACCCGGCATCAGTGAGTGATGAGGAGATGAATGGGTTCAGTTATATTGAACACAAGGAGAATGTTGCCCTGGCACTGGCGGTCTGTGAAAGTGTTGGTGTTGAGCGAAAGATCGCGCTCAGCGGTATGCAGCGCAGTTTGCCTGATTCCGGGGTGATGCGCAGCTATAGAATCAGTGACCGTGGGAAATTGATTGAGGTGGTCAATACCCTTGCGGCGAATGACCCAGATTCTATCGGGATGCTCTGGGAGATGGTAAAGAGATGGTGTGAGCACAGAATTGTCCTCGTGAATTGCCGGCGTGACCGGACCGAGCGTTCGCGACAATTGGCAGAACTTGTTTATAATTGGGATAAGGATGGAATAATTGTGACCGGCGGTATGACCAGGGCCTTTATTCAGCGGGCTTTGCAGTTGGGAGAAAAAAGGGAAGGGATTGTTGATTTGGGTGATGAGATTGAGCCGGCGATTGTTTATGAGGAGGCTTGGAGACTTAGTAAAGAACGGACATTAATTTTTGCCACGGGCAATACCGTTGGTTATGGAGAGTGTCTGATTGGTTTCTTTGCCGCCAAAGGGGGAAAAGGTGATAATTGAGACAATAGGACTGGGAATGTTGATTTCTTTTTTTCTTACCGAGACTGTAGGAATCGCAGCAGGTGGAATAGTTGTGCCCGGTTATATTGCCTTGACACTCCAAGAGCCGGCAAGAGTCATTGCAACGATTCTTGTGGCATTAATTACCTATGTGATTATCAAAGCTCTCTCGCGGTTTATCCTAGTGTTCGGAAGAAGAATGCTTTTGCTGGGGATAATGGTCGGTTATCTTCTTGGCTATCTTACTAAAATAGCACCCATGATGAGTCTCGACGGGGTAAGGCTTGATTTGGGTGTAATTGGCTATGTAATTCCCGGTTTGGCAGCTTACTGGATGAATAGGCAGGGTGTTATTGAAACGATTGCTACGATGCTGATTGCGGCGGTGCTTACGCGGCTGTTAATAATAGTAATTTCGGGTGGGAGTTTTTGATGAGACGCAGACAGGGAAAGGTAAACTGTTGGGTTATTACGGTGCTGGCGGTAATCGCCCTGGTTTTCTTCTTTGTGGAATCAAACTCAAAGCATTTGGTTCGGAGCCGGCTTTATGAGGAAAAGTTTAATGCTGCCAGGACTTCGGCAAAGGCTTTTGAAATCGTGCGCAATTACCGGCAAAACAAAGTTGATTTACCGATTGACAGTGTCAACGACCCTAACGGAACCGGATTGATTGGACTTCATTTTTCCAATATCACCTACGGGAGAAGCGATTTAAGCGATGGACTAACAACAACCAATCCTAATTTTGGTGCGGCTTTAATTGAGATGCTTTATCGGATAGGTATTCGTTCTAATGATACGATTGCAGTTAACTGGGATGGTACATATCCGGCGTTAAATATTGAAGTGCTTGCAGTGGCTAAAACCCTCGCACTGTTTCCTGTGATTGTTACTGCGCAAAGTGGTGGTATGTGGGGAGCAAACTATCAGGGATTAACCTGGCTTGAAATTGAACAGGTTCTGCGCGATTCCGGACTGTGGAACTTTAAATCTGCGCTCGCCACCTTGGGCGGTGAAGCTGATGATGGCAGGGGGATATCACCAGAAGGTAGGGACCTACTTTTAAACATTGCCGAGTCGTTAGGGGTGCCAATTTTCATCCCGGAATCTATTTCCGATGGTGTGGCAAAGAGAATGAAGCTATTTTCAGAGTGTAAGGCGCTGGTTGCGGTTGGTCTACCCGTAACCAACTCTGGCGACCATTTGCTGCGTCTACCTTCAAGAATCTTTACCGACCGGCATACCCGAGCTGGCAATGGAGTGGTTGCCCAATTTCTCAATAACCGGCGTCCAGTGATTCATATTGCTAAGCCTAGTCGGGTTGCGCTTGATTATCGCCTGCCGGTTGCACCAGTACCAATTCCAGTAATTGGCAAAGGCAGACTTTATTATGAACGGCGCTATTCAGTGCCACTGGCATTAATATTTTCGCTAATCATAATTATTTTGCTTTTTATCACTGTTCGTTATGAGGTTGAATACTATTTTAAAGCAAAGTCCCAGGAGGAGGGTAATGCGGTATGAGCTTACGAGCAGGCAAATGCAGTTTTTGATTTATTTGGTTTTAATAATATGCTGAGAAGATGATTAAAAGGGTAATGTTAATTACACTATCTGTCATTTCTTTACTTCAGGCAGGGGTGCGCTGGAGCAGTTCATTCAATATTAATGTTGAATACGATAACAACATTTTTTATCTCTCACCCGCGGATTTGCAGAAATTCCGCCTCAGTGAAATCCCCGCTCGCTTTCCTTATTATTCAGCAGATGATATTGATTGGAAAATTACCGCTGGCTTGAGGGGCTCTTATTCTGCTAACACCATCTTTGGACTCAGATTTAGATTGCATCAATATATTATCAATCAGGAAAAGAGTTATGGTCTGGTCAATGCCCGAATACAACAGCAGGCGGGCAACATAGTCAAATTTGTCATTTCTTATACCTGGTTGCCAAACTATCTTATCCGGTATTATCCTGACCCGGAAATTAAAGGAAGTTATTTTCCCTGCAGATTTGGGGAACATCTTTTCGGCATCGATTTGCAACGAAGGTTTGGGACTTTCCGGATAACCCCCGGTTACCGATTTGAGATTGAAGATTATCTTAAAAAATTTGATTACTATGATACAAAGGCACACCGATTTTCTACAGAATTTCAGTGGCGACCGGTAAAAAATATGAATTTACATTTTGATTACCAGTTCAAAATTGCGCGCGCAAAGGGAATGGTTCCGGATATATCATATGACCAGCACCAGTTTGAAATTACCCTTGGTACTCGTCCGCGCGCCTTTAGCCGATTCGGGATTGAGGTGGGATATCAGTTCTGCCATCGTGAATATACGACTGATAATCCGATTACCATTGACCTTTATCATTACGGCAGAATTGACGAAACCCAAACAATTACCGCTAACAGTGATTACCAGCTCAAGTTTTGTACGCTTATTTTAAAGTATCAATTGGAATGGCGGGAAGTTACATCACCATATAACGAGGAGATTGATGAAATAAAGGATTATCGAGTGAACCGGATTTCGTTTGGTATCAATCTGCCATTAATGTTGGAGAGCAAAAGAACAAAACAGATGAAAGGGGAAAACTGGTAAGTGAAACATCGATTAATAAAATTACTTTTTGGTTTTATTTTTATAAGTTTGATTTCAGTTCCTGCATGCATACGACCGCTCCCTGCACCACCCCCCATTTACTTAGAATCACCGGCAAACGATACGATTATAAGTTCATCAGAAATTACATTCTTATGGCATGAGAATTTGGATGCTGAGATTTATGTTCTTGAGGTGGCAGCCGATGCTAAATTTAAGTCTGTCATCGTTATAGACACCGCGGTTGGGAATTCTGTGACTATAAAGCTGAAAACCGATGGCAGATACTGGTGGCGAGTTCGAGCGCATAATGAAAAGGGGGTCTGGTGTGAATGGTCAGAGACAAGGAGTTTTATCATTCAGAGGTTTGTTATTATCAACTCACTAAAAACCCAGGGATATCCGCACGATATCGCAATTCAGGGAAACCGAGCTTATATCGCGGATGGACAGGCGGGTCTGGCTATATATGACATTACCGATCCGGTATCACCGTTATTTCTCGGACGAATAATGGATTCGCTAAATGTCGCCTGGGGTGTTGCAGTTAATGACAGCTTAGCCTATCTTGCTTATGGTTATAAGGAACTGGTGATAGTTAACATCAGCAGTCCTGAAAGCCTTAAGATTGTAGGGGTCCTTGAATATCCTCAGCCAGGTTTTGGATATGATATTGCCGTTCAGGACTCCTGGGTTTACATTGCTGCGGGCGCGCAGTTTCTTGCCGTAAACATAATTGACCCCCGTTATCCAAATCTCAGATTTCAATACTATTATCCGCGTAACTGCCGAGGCTTGGTTATTGATAATTGCCGTGGTTTTGTTGCCTGCGAACAGTTAGGAATTGCCTGTTGGCGACTTGATACATTCCCGCCAGTCCAAGTAAACAGTTTTGATACACCAGGGAACGCACGAGGTGTGGATTATAATAACAGCATTATTTTTATCGCTGATGGAAGAGAAGGATTGATATTGTGTGACGGCAATAACCTAACTGATATCCGGAAACTGTCGAGTCTAACCATCGATGGCTATGCCACTTCAGTCATGGTAGAGGACAGCTTAGCATTTGTTGCCTGTGGTTCTGAGGGCGTGAGCATTGCCAACTTTTCCAGTTACACCGAACCTTATCTTTTGGCAAAAATTAAAACACCTTATGCCTATAGGGTGAGCGTAATTCCCGGAACCGATTATTTTCTCGTGATTGACCGGGACTTGGGAATAGTTACCGTCAAGAAGGAATTCTAATGACCCAGTTATACTTGTTTTTAATTTCTGCAGCTGTGCAGACCAGCCTTATGACCAGAGACCAGCTTGAAATCAGATTTAGTGCAACGGAAACATCAAAAGTGGTTGCAGTTCTGGTGCCGGTATTAAACAGTCGATTCCCCGAGGTGAGTACCGATGATGATTGTCAATGGCAATTCGGAAGAAGAATGATTGCCGCCGGAATTGAGGTTGCGCCATTAATCATCAAGAGTAAAAAGGAAAATGATGTCAAACTGAGTTTGAAGTATAACCAATCAATTGACCAACTCGCAACTAAAGATGAAATGTTACGAATAATATGCCCGTGGCTTTCTGAGCTTAACCGAGAAGATATACTAAGAGGTTATTTGATTATCGTACCGGATGATTTTTATGATAATATTTTGCCTCTGGCAAGATGGAAGGAACTTAAAGGTTTCAAGGTCTGGGTTAAGAAGACCTCAGAGACGGGCACCCAGCGAGATCAGATTAAAAACTTTATTCGCGAAGCATACCACAGCTGGAGTCCAAAGATTGAATATGTTTTGCTTGTTGGAGCAATAAACAAGATTCCTGCCTTTCCGACTCCAGGTGCTACCTCCTGTGTAACAGACCATCCTTATTCTCTTGTTGATGGCGAAGATTTTCTCAGCGATCTTTTTGTTGGTCGCCTGCCAGCCGCAAACATTTCTGAGCTTGACTGCATTGTAGCGAAGATTATCGGCTACGAATCCAATCCTTTGACTCAGGATACATCCTGGTTTCATCGGGCACTGATGGTCGGGACAAGTTATCAGGAGGGTGGGACACCGGCAGTTACCGCACTGGTGACAAAACGCCGCATTCGGGAAAAACTATTGGCGCGCGGCTTTGACATTGTTGACACAGTTTTTTACCCGCCGACTGCCTCCGGTCGAGGACCGGTCGATACCGCGGTAAATCGTGGAGTGCTGTTGATTAACGGTAGGGGCTGGGGTCAGGCGAGCGGCTGGAATTATCCCCAGTTTCAGATAAACGATGTTTATAATCTCAATAACGGCTGGAAACTGCCGGTTATCACGAGCCTTTATTGTGGGACCGGTAACTACCAGGCAAACCCTTGTTTTGGTGAAGCCTGGCTGCGAGCAGGGACACCAACTGTGCCTAAAGGTGGTGTAGGATTCTGGGGAGCATCTTATACAGGAACTTCAACGAGATGGAACAACTGCATGGACTATGGAATTTATCAGGCAATATTTGATCAGGGCATTACTACCTTGGGACCAGCGATGTACTCGGGTAAACTTGAGCAATTAATCAATTTTCCCTTGCGCTCGGACTCTGAAGACCTGATGATTTATTTTCATGTGTACAACCTTCTTGGCGATCCGGCAATGGAAATGTGGACCGGTGTTCCTCAGGAGATTGTTATCTCGTATCCCAATGAATATCCAGTAGGCACGAGCTCATTTTCGGTTTCTGTGCGCGATTTTCGGGGGAATCCAGTTGAAAATGTCCGGGTATGTCTGTTCAAATCTTGTGAAGTCCATGAAGTCAAACAAACCGACCGTGCGGGTCTTGCTCAGTTCAACATTTCAACTATAACTGCTGAAACAATGTTTGTTACCCTAACCGGCAAGAATTTCAAACCTCATTTCGGATATAGTTTGGGTGCAATTAGAGATGTATTCGTTGGTTATTACAATCATTTACCTTTCCGGGTTAATCCCGGAAAAGAAGAAAGCGTTCAGGTTGTCTTAAAAAATTACGGTTTTGGCCAGACCGCAAATAATGTCAGCGCGGTTTTGCTTGCGCTTGATTCTTTCTCCTCAGTGACTGATTCTGTCCGTAACTATGGTTCTCTTGCCCCTGGTCAGGAAGGAACCGCAGAGCCGTTCCGGTTATTAGTTGCTCCCTCATGTACAAGTGCTCAGCAACTGCCCTTACTCCTCAAAATTACAAACGGCGATAGCATATGGTATTCAGGATTTGCGCTCAGTGTCCTTGGACCGACATTTGAGATCACGCGCTACACTGTTTTTGATTCCAACGGGGTTCTTGACCCAGGAGAAAGCGCAGAAGTTTCAATTACAGTAAGCAACAGGGGAGAAGGGAACGCCAATCATGTTATCGGGCTTTTACGCTCGGCAAATCCCGCGGCGATTAGTGTCTTAGATTCGACTGGGGAGTTTGGCAATATTCCTTCGGGCGATTCAGCAGCAAATAGCGCCGACCGGTTCCGGGTGCGAGCCAATTCCGGGATTGCCATCGGACATAAATTTTTGCTTTATCTAAGCTTGACCGGTGCAGACGGTTTTGAACAACAAACCAATTTTTCTCTTAGAGTCGGACAGCTTGTTTCTTCAGCGCCGTTCGGACCTGACCGGTATGGTTATTATGGGTACGACGATACTGACATCGGCTATCAGGAAAGACCGGAATTTCACTGGGTGGAAATTGACCCAAATCAGGGTGGTTCGGGCACAAGAATAACTATCGGTAATGACCGCGCGGTTGAGGTGCAATTGCCATTTACATTCAGATTTTACGGACAAGATTATCAGACAATCTCAGTATGTGATAACGGCTATATCGCTATGGGGAATAGCTGGTTTGGCGAGCCTTATAACTGGCATATTCCATCAGCCCAAGGACCTGATGGATTTATTGCTGTATTCTGGGATGATTTCCGGACCGATACGCTCAACGCCAGCGGTGTTTATTATCTTTATGATGAATCCCAACACCGCTTTATTATTGAATGGAGCAATGTCTATCACATCCACGGATTTCGCAACCCAATCATCGCTGAACAACAGACCTTTCAGGTAATTCTTTTTGACCCGACATATCATCCTACTATTACCGGTGATGGGTCGGTTGTCTGTCAATACCTGTTCGTCCAAAATGATGATACCATCTGGGGCAACAGCCACAACTATGCCACAGTTGGAATCCAGAATCAGAACCACAATGATGGACTGGAATGGACTTTTGCCGGCATATATCCTGCATCAGCTGCTAAAATTCTTCCAAATCGGGTAATAAAGTGGACTACCAATCCGCCCGATACCTTCACATTCATCCTTGAAAAAGACAGTCTCGATTTTCCCTTTACCTTCAGGGTTTTCCCAACTGTAGCCACGAAGATTGTCTGGCTGGAGAAAGATATTAAACTTCAAAATGGAACCGTGCAAATTTTTGATGTTACTGGCAGAGAAATTAAGCGGATGGCGTTTTGTTATTCTTCATCAGGTTCTGGTAACTATTTAATGTGGGACCTTACTGATGAAAAAGCAAAGCAGGTACCGGCTGGCGTTTATTTTTTGCGGTTGACCGGTAATGGTATCAAAGGTAAAATTTCAGCAGAAAAAAGGTTGGTCGTATTAAGATAAAAAGAAAGAGAGATGAAATGCGAAAGTTCTTGCTTTTTGTTTTTGGTCTGACTTTATTATTGTGTCGGGCCAGTGCTCTGATTTATCATGGCGTTGCGACACCAGCAGGCAGCAGCGATGCCTGGGTTGTAACCATAGAGACCACTTTGGTATATCACACGACCGATTTCGGTTGGACCTGGAATGAGGAAAATATTCTGACTGTTCGTGACTTCTTTGATGTTTTTTTTCTGACACCAGATTCAGGCTGGACCTGTGGCAGGAGTGGCGATATCTGGCGAACTACTGATGGTGGAAATACCTGGGAAAGGAAAAATCTTGGAGGTCCGAAGCATGCGGCAAGAATCAGATTTGTTGATGGTGAGTTTGGCTGGGCAGCAGGTGGTGATTATGTTCAGTTGAGGACAATTACAGGTGGTGATGTATGGGAGCAGGTTTTTCTGCCGAGGCCGCCTTTTCCTCTTGTGGATACCGCTGAATATCAGGGGGTCTGGTTTGTTGACCACAACTATGGTTTTCTTGTTGCCGGACACTGGCCTGTAGGTGACAGTTTTTTAGGTGGACAGGGGGTAATTGCCCGAACAACCAATGGAGGAGACTCCTGGATAATTTTGCGCAGAGACACCACCTACGATTTTTACGATGTCTTCTTTGCTGACTATAACAGTGGCTGGGTGGTTGGAGGTGATGACCGCAACTTCAGAGCGGTTGTTCTGCACACAAGCGATGGCGGTAACTCTTGGGTTGAGCAAAACCTGCCTTCAGGCGCCAGATTTCTGCGAGCGTTAAGGTTTGTCAGCCCGACACATGGTTGGGCCTGTGGCAGAAACGGAACTATCATTCATACTTCTGATGGCGGTAACAACTGGGTTTTGCAGAACTCGGGAGCGGAGAGCACCTTTTTGGACATTGACTTTGCCGACTCGCTCAGAGGGATGGCAGCAGGCAACAGTGCCGTTGTAGTAACTACTGATGGTGGCGAATACTGGAGCGTGAGTCTTATCGGTATAAAGGAACAAAAGAGCAATAGCCAATTCCCAAAATCTGGTGGCAACATTGTGCGCGACGTGCTCTTTTTGCCTTTTGATTCGGGGGTTAAGCATCCGGCATCAAGCTTCCTAATTGACATCTTGGGGCAGATGGTGATGAACCTCTATTTAGGACCTAATGACATCAGTGCACTTCGCCCAGGTGTTTATTTCATCTACCAAAAGGCGGATGCAAAAAAGGTCCTGATTGTTAAATGAGAAAAGGAGAAATGTGAAGCGTTTGATTTTACTACTCGCGGGGTCGATTGTTCTTCAGAGCTCGTGCATCAGTGGTTGCGTGAAAAATCTGCCACCGGAAAAGCCAGTCCTATTTGGTCCAGACCAGGCAGATGTTGGTGACACAGTGTTAATTTCAATCTCTTCAATAGACCCGGAAGACAATGTTGTTACTTATCTTATCGAATGGGGTGATACCACCAAACCGCAATGGTCGCCATTTTACCAGAGCGGCGATACGATTCAGCGCAACCATATTTATTCTCAGGCAGGGCTTTTCTTCATCCGGGCAAAGGCGCGGGACATTGACCGTGCAGAATCTGACTGGTCAGACACCCTTAGAATGCAAATAGAGCCATAGTCAGGGTTTGAACCGATACGCTGCCTCTCGGCAGAATTGACGGTTATCAGTTACAAGTTTACAGAACTAAGAACCGCGATTGGCTTTCACTCAGATAAAACCAACTTCTGCTTGAGACGCCTGAGCGGTGTTTCAAGATACAAGAAGTAAACACCCGCACCTACCCTTCTGCCCTTAGTGTCCCTTCGGTTCCACATCTCGGTATAGGCACCAGGCTTTGCCCTGCCAGAATAAAGCACCTTTACCAGTTGTCCCGCACAGTTATAAACCTTCAGACTGATGTCAGTCTCCTCCGGCACACAGTACCTGATTTTCACCCCTTCCCTTGCTGGATTGGGCAGTATCTGCTCCAGCCTTAAGGAAAGAGTCCCCTGTGCCATCGTCCCTTCCTTTTTTCTCTTAAATAGTGTCAGGTATATCCCGGTGCCGCCTTTTCGTCCTGGCTTGCCGC
>CAZNRV010000189.1:0-2990 GCA_964575495.1 uncultured bacterium | reverse complement strand
AATTGGCTGAAGTGATTATAATTAAAGTGTTACTGAAATAGCACAAGGAGGCAGCGATGATGAGGCAAAAAGTATCTCTCTTTTTGCTGGTAGCAGGTTTGTTCGTAGCGGGTGGTTCAACAATTACCGTTCCATCCGAGAGCCTGCAGGGTACTCTTACACAAAAAAGCGGTGTTTTACCTGAAGTCCAAGGAGACAACTGGATACATCCTATTGATGCGGTCTGCCCTCCTTGCCAAGTTCCATCTTTCAACCCAGCAGAACCGGAAGACGAGCCTCCACAATTCCTGGAGTGGAGACGATTTGCGAATCACCCTTACTTATTAGGGATATATCGAGGTGCCGGCTGTACCGATGGGCGCTATCATTATATGATGGGCGGTTGGGATCACACCACCGCGGACCTGGGGTTACTAAATTTTCTTTATCGTTATGACCCGGTAACCGATGCCTGGACCGAACTGGCACTAATGCCTTATGCGGTTTCCAACCACTGTGCGATATACCATCCCCGGCTGAGAAAGATTTATGTCCCGGGCGGCTATTGCCTTTCGGGCGCCACCAATATGATGATGGAGTATGACATCGCCAGCAACGAATGGTCACAAAAGTCTCCCTGTCCGTTCACCGATTACGGCACTGCTGGTGCGCCCTATGGCGATTCTATTCTTGTTGTCTGGGGTTCGGGTAATCCTGGGAGGAGCTATCGCTACAGCATCCCGGATGACTCATGGGCAGAGCGGGCGAGTGCTCCTGGTGTTACCAGTCATGGTCAGATGGTAACAGCAGCAGATGGGTATCTATATTATGCCGGCGGTTGGGATGCAAATCCGGTGTTTTGCAGGTATAACCCTGCTTCCGATAGATGGGACTCTCTTCCCTCAATGCCAACCGGCAGGCATGGACTTGGGCTGGCAGCTCTTGGACTTTGGATTATTGCCTACGGTGGTGCCCAGGGTTGGACCCCGGTAGCCAATGTTGAGGTCTATGATATTGCGAACTGGGAATGGACACAAGAGCATAGTTTGCCCTGGCGCCTTGGTGCTAACTCCATAACCAGCGGCTGTATGGGCAGGGTATTTTACACCGCCGGCGTATTTGCCAGCCCTTACAATATCCATATTGGGGGTCTTGTTATCCCGCGGACAGATATTGGCGTTTCCCGGATTCTTGTGCCATCTTCGCCGAGAGTCGTGCCGGGTGTATCGGTTACTCCTCAAATAATGGTGAAAAACTATGACCTCAACAGCGCTGAGAATTTCGCGGTTGTTTTCAGAATTGACTCCTCAGACCAGGTTGTTTATGACGACGGGTTGTTGGTTGATTCGCTTGAACCGGGGGACTCGTTAGAGGTTGAATTCTCCTGCTCGTGGACTCCGGGCGCTTCGCTCTGGCATGGGTATGTAATCCATAGTTGGACTTATCTTGAGGATGATTCGGTTTCGGGAAATGATACCTGTGAGATGCCTTTGCTTGTAACCTCAGATACAATCTATTCCCACAGGACGAACAGCCCGCCGGGGATTGACGGCTACCTTGCCCCGGATGAATGGGTTGATGCGTATGAGATGAATTTCTCCAACATCTTCGGCTGGTCTGGCAGACCTTATGGACCCTATGCGGCAAAAGCCTGGTTCATGCAGGGGAGGGAAAATGATACGGACTTTCTGTATTCCGCGTATGAGTTGCCCTTCGCTAACACACGCAACATCGGCGACCAGATTGACTTCTACTGCGACGAGGACAATGATGGGCAGTGGGCACCGGACAGCTCTGAAGGCTGCTACCATATCCGGGTAAACAGTCTGGCACAGGATGAGGTGCTTTTCCAACCTTGGGTACCGGCTGGTCCTATTCAGTCGGGAGTTGCATATGGTGCGCAGTCTGCGTCAGACATTCTTAACGGCTGCTTGTGCTTTGAAGTCAAGGTGCCGATTGGGACTTTGTCCTATGAGCTCAATGTGAACCCGCAGGCTGACACGGTTGGACTTTTCTTCTCAGCTCAGAGTGGTGGGAAGGTTTATGGCTCGTGGCGCTCAGGGCTTCCGATAATAAAACGCCATCTACCCAGGTTCTACGGCAAACTGATTCTCAGAACAGGCGGGTCGGGAGTTACCGAAGGCATCTCAACCCCAAGACTGGGTGTTGCTCTTGCACCGAATCCTGTTACCAGCGGCTCGGTGGTTCTGCACTATCACCTGCCCAGGACCGGTCTGGCACTGGTCAGGGTGTTTGATGTTACTGGCAGAGTTGTTCTCAGTCAGCCGTTTACCGCGGTAATGAGCGGTTCAATACCACTTGACCTGAGACATCTTGCCGATGGTGTTTATCTGGTGAAGCTTGAGACGGAGGGTCGGACTGCGGTTCATAAACTCCTGATAACCCGGTGAGGTGTAAGGGCGATTTCATAGAAAAAAGTGTCTGAGTGGTCCAAAGTAGGGCGCTCTGCGTCCCCCAAGCGAAAGCAAACCTAAAGGTTTACTCTTTTCATAATATCAGGATAGCCATCACGGGCTGTTTTCAAAGTGCTGCTTAGGACCGGTTTGAAACTGACAAGGTAGTGGAACTGATTGAGGTCAGAATGGGCAATGGGCAGAAAGCCCTGCGCCTGGACAAGGGGAAGGAGTTCAGTATAGGCAAGGCGGTCTGGGAGAGGTGGTCCGGGTGGCGGAGCGATTTTATTCCATTCCACGATCACCAGCGTGCCGTTTTTCTTGAGCAGACGCCGGGCTTCGGCAAGGGCGCGGGATTTGTCGTCAACTTCATGGAGGACCAGTGCCATCAAAACCCGGTCGGCGCAGGCAGGGGGCAGGGGGATTTTTTCTGCCCGGGCAACGACAAGTTTCAGGTTCGGCTCTTTTTCCTTCAGATTCTCTTTCAGTCGGTTGAGCATCTTCCGGGAGATGTCAACTGCCACCACCCGGCCCTTTCTGCCGAGCAGTTTCAGCGCCGGGATGGTGAAGTAACTGGTGCCCGCGCCAATGTCAATC
>CAZNRV010000188.1:0-4381 GCA_964575495.1 uncultured bacterium | reverse complement strand
ACCGTGAGCAAAAGCAGTTTTTAGAGATATAAAGCAAAGAAAAATTTAACACATCCAATCCCAATATATTAAAGATTTGCTATATTTATTTCCCCGAACGAGAAATGTTAGTCTTTCCAATTTTCTTTGTATTTCGTTTCTGTTGTTTATCCTTTGGTATACAGCAGACAGTACGACCTTCTTTATCCCGATTCAAAGTTTGGTCCTTGGCGATAAAAACTTCAGACCTGATGCCTTTTCGGGCTACCAAAAAAGAATAATTAAACTCTCCGAATAAATTAGGCGCTAAACTGTCTAATCGTTTGCGACAGATGTCAATCGCACACTGAGAATTATCAATTCCCACCCAGCGGCGTCCAAGTTCCTGGGCAGCGATAAGTGTCGTTCCTGAACCGGCAAAACAATCCAAAACCCACGCCCCTTCATCAGAGGATGTAGAAATAACGGTTTTCAACATTTCCAGATTTTTTTCGGTTGGATATGATGGATATTGCGGGTCGGGAAAATCCCAAATATCCTGAAGCCGTTTGCCACGCTCCAGAGCCTCGTCGGCAAAAATAATTCTCCTCGGATTCCCTCTTGCTGACCATTCTATTAAACCGGCAGCGTCAAGTTTGTCCAGATTCTCTGGGTCGCTACGCCAATGTCGTCCCTTTGGTGGCAAAATACCACGCCAAGACTTACCCGTAGGTCCGTCTTTGGTCTCGCCGGGTGCGTGCAGAGGTATGGTTGTATAACGTCTCCCATCTGGTGTTACTTTTGGATAAAGGCGCTCAATATCCCTTGGAGAAAATCTAACCCGGGGCTCGTGCCAGACAAAATTCCCGCTTTTCGTATAAAACAATATAACATCCTTGATGTTGCTATATCCCTGCCGGGAGAAATTTTTCGGCTTGCACTTAATGCGCGTGATATCGTTTCTAAAGTTCTCCCTGCCGAATATCTCATCCATTATAATCTTGACATAATGTCCTACTTTACTGTCAATATGGACATAAATGGAAGCATCGTCCGCCATAAGTTCACGAAGTAAGACCAGCCGTTCCCTGAGAAACTCAAGATATTCACTTCCCACTAAGGAATCCTCATATGCAATCTCATCTTCAGAACTCGTACTTATGGTCGCCCCCCGTCTATGAGCAACACGAAAGGTATTACGAGTCGCAAATGGCGGGTCAATGTAAACAAGGTTGAATTTACCACGGTAACCATATTGGTAAAGTAAAGTTGCCATTACTTCACTGTTATTCCCTTTAATTAGGAGATCGGTGTTTTGCCAATCGCTACCCGAAGCAAAAACGGGCTCAAGCCGCACCGGTTTTACTGATGAAAGAATTTCTTCGGGGCGGCGTTTCCCTTTGTATTGGAGAATCATATCTGGTAGAGGAATTCCCTTAACACCAGTGCGCTCATTATATTGGCGGATTGATGCTCGGCGAGATAACGAAACATAGCGCTCCGGTTTTTAATGTAAAGCACCCCGTCAAGAATCGCCACTTTTACCGCTTTAGCACTTTTATCTTCAATAAGCCTGATAGCATCCTCAAACTGCCGGTTCTGATGACCACCGAAATCGGTGATGAACTTTGCCTCGGCAATTACATATTTGTTGTTGAACCGGGCGATTAAATCTGGCCGCTTATCGCCACGATAACCGAGCTGCCGTTGGGCAAAGTCTAATAATTGTTTATCACTGCTCCCTAAAATTGCATTCCGGAATGATTTGCGAAATTCAGCTGTATTGACAGGTTGCAGCCCCAAACCCCCTTTATAAATCCATGCCCGAAACATCGGACCAATTCGGCGATTAATTTCTTTGGGTTCACTGCACCGCTCGTAAATTCTTGATAGCCCTAACTCATAAAGTTTGCCACAAAGACGATTAACCGTTGCCGGATTCCTTGATACTGCGGATGGGTCATGCCTTAGAAAAGCCACATAAGGGTCTTTCAAAGGAAACAGTTCCAACCTTAGCAGTGCCTTGATTAATGATATGTTATCTCTTTTTCTAAAAGCCCGCTCAACATCCCGCCATATATCTTTGTCAATATCCCGAAGCCCTTCGGGGGTAGCTGGGTAAATCTGATAAAGGTCATCAAGGTACGCACGAGATGATGCATATTCAATGCTCATTTCGGTCCACGGATTCATCGTTAAAATATAATACCACTCATTAATCTGTCAATCAAATAAATTTAGTGTATTTTAATGCCCAAGAAAAATGTCATATTGACGGGTGGGTACTTATGGAAGTAACCTCGTCCGCCAGTAGGTAACTTCATTTCTGCCTTTGGCGGAAAGCGGTAAGCGTTTAGCGGTTGGCGCTTTGCTGGATGTCTCCGATCGCAAAGTGCTTGACCTTTTGACCGGCGCCAACGATCTCCGCCATCTTGCACCCGGAATTTATTTCATCCGCACCGGCGTGGTTGAAAAAATCCAAAAGGTTGTGGTCTTGAGATAATAAAGGGCTATTTTATCAAACCGAGCCAGTCGCCCAGGAGGAACTGGAGCCTGCCGATGAAGAGGGAGATGCGTGCCATCACGGTATAGCCGAACGAGGCGCCAAAGCCAATCATTATGAAGATGATGCCGGCATAACTTAATGGTTTCAGAACGCCTTTGCGTTCAGTGGAGAAGAAGAAGTAACTGATGGTGGCAATTACACCGAGAAGAATAATTACTGCCCAGAGCCCTGCCTGCCAGGAGGCAAAACTGGCGCGGGTGATGATAGTGGCTTTTAACTGGCGGATGATTTCCGCGTCAATTGCCCGGGGGATTGATGCACCGCTGGCATAGCCTAAGACAATGGCGATTGGAATGCGGACCAGCCAGGAGACCCGTGGGATAAACCTCGTGAAATAAAGGGCACCGATGATGGCAATGGCAATCAGATAGATTTTGGTTGAGACCGGGGTGGCGGCGGCACCGACCCGGTCAAACAGGCTGGGGACAAGAATCCGGTGCCAGTAAAAGGTAATGGCATAGCCGTTGGCAATGCCGACATAAAGATGTTCGGCAATCCGGTAAAACGGGTTTTCCTTATAAAGAAATGAAAAGATGGCAAGGGTAAGGATGGCGGCAATCCAGACCCAGGGGTCGGAAGAAAGGTTCATTTTCTTTTCCTCCTGGTAGCAAAGTAGGCAATATTGCCGAGCACAATGAAAGCCATAATCGCCAGATGGGCAGCGGTCTGGGAGGACATTGCCTCGGTGCCGCGGTTACGCAGTGGCCATTCCATACCATTTTTCTCCATCCGCTGGCGAACCAGTTGTTCATATTCTGCTGCGCCCTTCATACCGGCAAGCATGCCGATAAACTGCCCGGAGTTAACATAAGGGTAAAAGTCGGCAGCCGAGACTGCGGTAATGCCGCAACTTAAATTGACACCGAATTGAACCTGGGCATAGTTTATCCAGGAGCGAGGGATAGCGGATGCGGCGATTGTAATTAGAATGCCAATATCGTCATAGTTCTTGATCTGCTTCATAATCGGCAGACCTTCAGTCCGGTTGCCATAATAGTCAACCGGAAAGACATTGGTGATCCGCTCACCCATCCCGAGCATCACTGTGAGGATTGGGGTGGTCCAGCCCCAGAAAACATAGTCCTCGCCATAAATCACCGAGTCTTCATGGGTTCGGGCGTGGGCATTGAATTCACTCGTTACCTGCTGAATTGCTTCTTCGCCCAGGCCCAGGCCATAGACTGAGATGGCAAGAATCCCTACCCGGCGCCGGACCGCAAAGGCGTGGCGGAGCAGGGCAACCACCATCGGCTGGAGTTCTGCCCGGGTGTCAGGAGTGAAGTCAACCGAGATTGCCAGTGCCTTGTTTTCTGGCATCGTGTCAATGTAGTTGAACAGTTGCTCAACCGGTGGCGTGGGTTTGGGCTGGATCTTGAAGGGGAAGATGAGCGGAAACATTACCACCAGCCAGAGCACAAGGTAAATCCAGCGCCGGTCAATCTTCTGCAGGCGGACGAGGATGTTTTCCCGTTCAGTGCTCATTTCCCACCACCCAGCCAGCCCCGTTCAATTCCGAGGATGATTTTGAGCGAGGTGGCAAATACGCCCAGTTCAACTCCGAATAGAATGCCCCGTTTTGATGCGGTATTAGGGACAGCAAGAATCCATTCGGCAAATGCCGGCAGTTGTTTGTGGATTATCCTGCCTAACGGCACGGCACCAAGCATTAAGATAAAGGCGGCAAGAAGCAGCAGGGTGGCTTCAAGGTTGCGGGCGCGGAAGGCACGATAAGCGGCTGAGGACATAAAGAAGGCTAAAAGGGAGAACATCGTGGCAGCGAGCGGAACCATGATGTTGGAGTAGAGCGTTTGGATATGGAATGAGAAGTTGGCAATCCGGGTGGGTAGAATGCTGGGG
>CAZNRV010000187.1:0-10832 GCA_964575495.1 uncultured bacterium | reverse complement strand
CAAAACTGTCCTGCACTACAATGCAGGCATGCCCCAAGTCTCGGCCACAACTCTCAACCGCGGCTGCCACCTCTCTGGGTAGACCAGGGTCAGAGATATCAAGCACCTTCATACTCAGCGAATTTGCCACATAAAGATAATTGCCACTAACCGCAACATCACGGGAAGAACTCGCAGGTAGCAGCAAGGTGTCCAGAACCGGTGCCCCCAGATTGTGTATGTCAATGACCGCCAGACCCCGATCCCAATCAGCGACAAACCCCAGCCTTTTGGAAGGCGCTGCCCAGACACCAAAGTTATCTCCGGGCGTCCGGCACCACCCAAGCGTCCGCGGATGGGTGCTGTCCCGAATGGACAGAATCCGAAACTCATGCCCACCAGTATAGTAACCCGAGAGAAAGACCAGGCTGTCCGCTAAATAGATTTCATACCCGCCACAACTGTCAATCACGGATAAGGGATTGGGATGAGCCGGGTCGGTGATATCAAGGATAAAAAATGTGAACTCCCCGGGCTCATTATAATCCTCACAACTCACACAGCAGATGTTACCACGGACCCCGATACTGAACCCATTATTTCCCCAACTGGCAATCCGACCGGGACGGGTCGGGTCACGGACATCAAGGATATACAGACCCCAGCGCCCGGCAAGATAGGCATAGCCATTGTTAACCCGCACCTGAAACCCAGAGTCAACACAGAAGCCAACAAGCCGCGGATTTGCCGGGTCAGCAAAGTTGAACACCTGGAAGGCAGCGGCAAAGGTGGTGAAAACCAGACTGTCCTTGACATCAAGGTCATAAAGCTGGGTTGAGACACTGCCCAGCCTGACCGGATGCGCCGCATCGCTGACATCAAATACATAGACCCCACCAAGCTCGCCACCAATAGTGCCCACATAGAGCCGGTTGCCCACCAGAACCGACCTGGTAACAATGCCCATCACCTGAATATGGGCAAGCACGCTAAAATTGCCGGCAGCATTGAAATCAATTACCACCACCTCACTGCCCCGAGACAAAAAGACCAGCGATTCCCGACCGGTTACATCCACACTCTGACCAGCACCCCACTTGCCCACCAGGCGCAGGCCAATGCCTGTATCCGCGCCACTGAAAAGCGACTGCGAAGTATAACCCCGGCGCCCCAGCTCATAAAAGCGGAGACGAGGCGGTAAATGCCGCAGTGAATCAGACAGTTGCCAGAAATGGTGCGGGTCAGGATCCCGGGCGTTGACGCTGGACCCAGAAGCAAGCAGAAGCAAAAGCCCAACCACTTTCAAAACTCTCGCCATATCAAAATTTTCTGCCCCACCTTCTCTCTGTCAAGAAAAGGCTGCTTTTTCCTTTTGCACCAGCGAGTCAAAGTTGCCGGTGATGGTCTGGGAGATATAATCCCGACCCGGTACGGTATCAGTCCAACCAGACCATTGTGCCCTCACCGGCTCAACGCTGTAAGCCCGGAGAAGTGCAAATGACACTGACGCACAGAGCGTCAGCAAGATGACGATAACCGTCCTTTTCATCTTTACCTCCTATTGTTTGATTATGGGGATTATGCAAATCTGACCGAGGGCCCGTGTCTGGGTTCTGTGTTCTGTCTTCGGTCTTCGGTCTTCCGTCTTCGGTCTTCTCTATAAATATTCTCATAACCTAAAAGGTAATTCTTATTTTCCTCTTGCATTGAGCAGATTTTTGAGTATGATTTGACAACAGATGATTCTACTTGATAAGGTGCTTGAGAACGACTCCCGTTTCCCGCTCGATGCCTATCTTTTGGTTAACGACGGTCTCCAGTATGCGTATAAGGTTACCGGCAGAAAAGACCATATCACCGCCTGCGAACTGCTTGACGCCATCCGGGAGTTGATGATTAGTAGATACGGTCTGCTTGCAAGAGCGGTTTTGAACTCCTGGGGTATAAACTCCACTGACGACATCGGTCAGGTGATATTGAATCTGGTGAATGCTGGTCTGATGCCTCAGGAAGAAACCGAAAGTCTGGAAAAGTTTCACGCCGTTTACGACTTTAATGAAGTATTCGTTGATAACTACGAAATCCCAGAACCAGATTCACCCTGAGCGGTTCATCTCTTGACTCTGATGTCCAATCAGTTAATATTATTATTAAAATAAATAAAATTGGAGGATATTAATGCCCTTACCAAAAAGACGACACTCACGGCAGCGCGGTAGAAAGCGCCGGACCCACTGGCGTTTGACACCGCCGACACTAATTGACTGCCCGCACTGCCACGAACCAAAAATGCCGCACCGGGTCTGCCCGCACTGCGGTTACTATGCGGGTAAACCGGTGATAACAGTCACCAAGGAAAAGGAATAGGTGAAAATTGCGCTTGATGCGATGGGCTCGGACAATGCGCCCCGAGCCGAACTTGAAGCGGCAACCCTGGCGCTGAAGGAACTGCCGGATATGACCCTAAGCATCGTCGGCAGGCAGGAGATGATTGACGAAACCAAAGACCGCTACGCTGACCGGGTTGAACTCATTCCTGCGCCCGAGGTTGTCGGTATGCACGAACCTGCACCTGAGGCGATAAAGAAGAAACGCAGCTCCTCAATTGCCGTGTGTATGGAACTGCACCGACAGGGAAAGGTGGATGCGGTTGTGAGCGCTGGCAACACCGGAGCGGTCATGGCTTTTGCCCTTAACCTGCTTGGTTCTATTCCTGGTGTTCACCGGCCGACAATTGCGGTGCTGTTTCCAAGAATCAAGGGCAACACCCTTGTCCTTGATGTCGGCGCCAATGTCAGTCCCAAACCGCATCAACTGCTCCAGTTTGCAATAATGGGCGCAACCGCTGCCAGTTATCTTTTCCGCAAGGCAAACCCCTCGGTCGGACTCTTAAACATCGGAGAGGAAGAAATCAAGGGCAACGAACTGACCGCCTCCACATACCATCTCCTCAAGGAAAGCGAACTCAATTTCATCGGCAATGTTGAGGGCAATGACCTCTTAACCGGCAAGGTTGACGTTGTTGTCTGTGACGGGTTTGTCGGCAATGTCCTTTTGAAATATGGCGAGGGTCTGGCAGAGATACTGCGTCAGATTCTTCAGGAATACTACGAGTCCGAATCCAAATACCGGCTGCGGCGCTGGTTCTCAAAACCGGTGCTTGAGGAGTTTATCGGCAGGATGGACTATCAGGAGCATGGTGGCGCATTGATGTTAGGGGTTCAGGGTAATGTGGTTGTTGCCCATGGTCGCTCCACCCCCCAGGCGCTCAAAAATGCGATTCGCACCGCCTATCAGGCGATCAGGGACAACCTCTCCCAGCACATCGCCCAGGCATTCAGCAATCGGGAGGAGAAGGAATGAGAAGCATCCTTGCCCTTAGTTTGCTTTTTCTCGCCTGCAACACCCTGCCGGTCGGGTTTGATCAGATCAGAACCCTGCCGGAAACCCGGACGGTTGAAATCCTGCCCGAGAGCATTGACAGTTATGGCAAATTTGTCCCGCTTGGTTATGCCGACTACCTGCTTTTGGGCAAGGATAACCAGTATGAGGCAAGGATATTAATCAAATTCTCTATTAAGGACAGCTGCCTCGACTCGGTCAGTTCAATCCGGCTCATCCTTCATCCGATCGACAGTTTTCCGCTCAACTTTCTCTGTCGCCCCTGTTCAACTGACTGGAGCACCAGCGCAGTTACCTGGCGCATGGCAGATTCAACTGGGCAGTGGCTCACACCAGGCGGCGATTACTGGCATTTCAACCTCGGTGAGAGCAAACTAACAAAGGAGTCAACTGTTGTCGAATTCAATAAGGATTACCTTGACACCCTTGTCCGCCGCTCCTATGGCATCATCATCTTTCCCATTGACACCGGCTTCACCACCGTTACCAACCTCACTTCTGCTAAAACCGGTCCCCGTCTTGTTCTTACCTTTGCTGACTCTAAAGAGCGGGTTTATTACCCGGTTGAAGATGCGCACATCGTTGACTCCAGCGGCATCCGTGCCAACCCTTACGACCTGCTCGTGGGCTCCAGTTTTGCCTTTCGCACCTATCTCTGGTTCCGGCTGGACTCAATTCCGCCTGAAGCAACCATCGCCCGGGCAAATTTGATTTTCCAGCCCCAAACCATGTATCAGCGCCAGGACACCATCTGGCTTGGAGTCCATCAGCTCACTGAATCCTATGGCACAAAGGGCAGATATGCCCTTTTTCAAGAGAATTCCGCAGCCAAAGTTGCCTATGTGCCGGCTGATACTGATACCGTTGTTTCTCTGGAAATCAGCCGCCTTGTTCAGAACTGGGTATCCCAATCAGACTCCAATCCCAATTACGGCATTTTGATTACCGCTGAACCTGAATGGCTCAAACCCTTTAGAATAAAATTATCCCGCTCGGGTCCGGCTTCACCACGACTTCGAATCCAGTTCTTCCTGCCGCCGGAAGACCGATTCACAAGATGAAGAAAATTCTCCTTACGCTCACCCTGATATTTACCCTGACACCTGCCCAGTCTTTTTTCAATCTCCACGGCTTGGGAGAAATCAGCCAGCCAGTTGACGCCTGGAATGCCGCCACAGGAAACCCATTTGCCTTGAGTGTTGCCAATCCCGGCACCTTCATTGATTTGCCCCAGACCAGCCTGAAAATCTCGTTACTTACCATCGGTGTCATCGGCAGGCAAAATAATTTCACCCGCGCATTGGGCTCGGTCAAACCCGGTGCCTTTTACGGCTCGGTACCTCTGCCCACCCGCACCCGAATTCTCTTGGGTGTTGACAGCCGCTTTAATCAGGACTTTGATATCTGGTCTGAATCCCTTTCCGATACCACTTATCGTTATCACATCATCGGTCGCGGCGGTATCTACTCTCTCAATGCCGGTCTTGCCCAGTCATTTTTAAGTCACTTCTGTATTGGAGCTCAATTTCATCAGTTGGTCGGTGGTTCAAGGGAAAACTGGCATTTCTGCACCCCTGAAGGTTCAATCGCCACTGATACCATTGAAATTGACTATTCTGCTCACAACCTGCGCTTTGGCACCTCTGCCCGTTTCTCCATCATTACTATTGCCACCAGTTACGATTTGCCCTTAAACATCCTTGCCCGGCGGTCCAAACTCATCCACGGTGTTACTACCGATTCCCTGCAAACCTACCGTGTAGAACTGCCATCGGTTCTGACCTTCGGACTTTCAGCAGGACCTTATCATCAGACCCGGCTCAACCTTGGTCTTGAACTTCGTCCCTGGTCAGGCGCAAAAATAATTAACGATACTAATGATATCAGAAGCAATTATCGCAATACCTGGCGCGGAACAATTGGAGTTGAGTATGAACTATTTCCCGAGCATCCGGTTCGTCTCGGCTATTCTTATGGCGACTGGTACTGCGATAACAAGTCAACCGGTAAACCCATTACTGAAAGAGGAGTACATCTTGGCACCGGCATTCCCATCGCCAAATTTGGTGCGCTTGATATCGCCGGCGAAATCCTGTTCCGCTCCAGTCTGACACGACCCGACATAATATTACGTGAGACCGCAGGACGCCTGACATTAACCCTTGCTTATCAGGAAACCTGGGCAAAAAGGACCCGGCGCTGGGGCTATTAGATGGTTGCCAGTTTCCAGTTTTCAGTTCCAAGAACCAGGAACCATTAAATGGAGGTTTCAATGTTAAAAACAATCATCAGTTTATTAATCCTTGCCCTCTGCTTTGGCTGCGGTAGTTCCAAAAAAACTGTTCCGGTAACAATCCCGGACACCGCCGCAAAAGCACCCGAACCACCCGGCCTGCTTAAAGATACCTTAATTTCCACCAGTCTGCCGGAAAAACTCTTTCTCACGATTCAGGTTCAGGACTTCGGCACGATTAAGGTTGAGATGTTTACCAGGGATGCCCCGCTCAATGTCACCAATGTCTGTAATCTCGCCATCAAGGGCTTTTACAACGGTCTGACCTTTCACCGGATTGAACCCGGTTTTGTCGTTCAGGGCGGTGACCCAAGAGGCGATGGCACCGGCGGACCGGGTTACACCGTTCCTGCGGAAATCAAGCGCAAGCATGAAAAGGGCTCAATGGCAATGGCACGCCTTGCTGATGAGGTCAACCCGGAACGGGCATCCTCGGGCAGCCAGTTCTACTTCTGCCTCCAGCCTCTGCCCCAACTGGATGGCAAATACACCGTGATTGGCAAGATAGTTGAAGGGATGGATGTTTTGGAAAAACTCGGTCAGGCACGACCGCCGGTCGAGATGGAATTGGTCTATGCCACTACCGAGTGAAGTAATCTCCTGATATTTTTCTTAAACGGCGGCCTGATAACCCCGACTTCGGTAACAAAGCCAGTAATTACTTGTGCGGGCGTGATGTCAAATGCGGGGTTATAAACCTTTACCCTCTTGCTCTTTACCCGGTATTTCCCGCAGCGCAAAACCTCATCCGCATCCCGCTCCTCAATCACAATCTCAGACCCATTTTTTATCTCCGGGTCAAATGTTGAGGATGGCGCCACAACATAAAAGGTCCTTTTCGCCTCTTTAGCCAGCACCGCCAGCATTTTTGTTCCCACCTTGTTCGCAGTATCGCCGTTTTGGGCAATCCGGTCCGCACCAACCAAGACCATATCACATTGCTCAATCACGCTTGCCGCCGCGCTGTCAACAATCAGAACAAAATCAACCCCTGCCTGCATCAGTTCCCAACTGGTCAACCTCGCACCCTGCAAGAGTGGTCTGGTCTCGCAGACATAAACAAATGGCTTTTTTCCGTCCAGATGTGCCTGATAGATTATACCCAATGCGGTTCCCATCCCTGGTCCGGCAAGGACACCGGTATTGCAGATGGTGAGAATCTTTGCATTTTCCCGCACAAGTTTCGCCCCGTATTTCGCAATTGCCATTGACCGCTTTTTCTCCTCCCTTGCAATCGCCTCTGCCTCCGCCCTAACTGCCGTCCGCAGCCCTGCTGGCTCTACACCCTCTTGCCTGACCCTCTTCATAATTCGCATTACCGCCCAGGAAATGTTCACAGCGGTTGGGCGGGCTGAAACAAGCATCTTTGCTGCTCTTTGCAAGCCCGAACAAATCTCTCTGTCCTTAAGCCTTTGCGCCTCAATTGCCAGACCATAACCGGCAACAACCCCAATCCAAGGTGCACCCCGAACCTGCAGTTTTTTAATCGCACCTGCAACCTCCTGCGCGCTCTTTAAACAAACATAACGCTCCTGAGCGGGCAGAAGCGTCTGGTCAAGAATAAGCAAATCCCTGCCACGAAATACCACCGGTTTAGGCATAACCAGAATCCATTTTCTCACTTTCCCTCCTTTCTCAAAACCGCAACCAAGCTGAATGAACTTTTGTCATCTGTCTCCCCCTCATTGATAAAATACAATTCATTAACATACCCCTCAATGCCAAAATCCATTTTGAATGGAATGCGACTGTATAACCTGAAAAAAACCGCACCCAGCCGCTCCTGACAGAAATTAAATCCGGCATATTTTTTTGCGAACCTTTTCACCAGCCCGTTCAACCTGTTAACAAAATACCCCCCCATTTCTTCTGCCCGCACCGCTGCCCGGACAATTTTTTCTGAACCGAGCCTGAAGATTTTCAGCACCTCAAAAGGGTTATTGCTCTTATCGGTTAGAAAACCACTTAGGGTTTCATACCGGTATTCAATCCAATGCGGCGGATAACCGGAAAAACCCCGTCTGAAAGGAGAACGGTCAAGCGTGGAAATTATCACCAAGCCGCCTGGTCTCAACCCCTGATAAAGATGGCAAAGCAGGTTTCTCACCACCTTCTGAGGCAGATGCTCAATCACCTCAAGGAACATCACTCCGTCCACATCATTTAAAAAACCAATATCAAGATTGTTAATCTCCACCCGCTGAAACCTCAGATTCTCCGCCCTGCGAACCTTTTGGGCATAATCAATCAACTGCTCAGAATAGTCAGCAGCCAGGAGTTGCCAGCCTGAAGGCATAACCCGGGCAAAGGCAAATGTCAGCGCACCGCCCCCGCACCCCAACTCCAAAATGTGCAGATTTCCCTGCCCCTCGACTCCGCCATTCCGACCTTGTGGAGGAATCCCTTTCTGTTCACTCGGGACAAGCCTTTCCTGCAAAATGGTTAGCGCCGCAGCATAATTGGCGCAGTGATGAAACCGCAGCCGCATATCCCTAACCTGCTCAACACTCCCGCCCTCAAGATTAAAATAGTCCTTGGGCGTGTCTGCCTGGTTCAACTCCTGCCAGATCCGCCAAAAATTTTCCCGCAGCCTTTCACTCAGCCAATCCTGTTTCCCGCCGCTCATATCCGCCATCCTTCAGATGTTATATAACTTTCTCCTCTGGTCAACAACTCATAACCCAACCCCAATCCTACTTTACCGGCAAATCCAAAAACCAGCCTCATCCTGCCCTTATTCAAACTTGACAGTTCACCATATAAAGGTAACATCTCTTTTATGTCTGAATATGACCTAAGCAGGATAAGGAATATCGGGATTGCCGCGCACATTGATGCCGGCAAAACCACTCTCACAGAACGCATCCTCTATTACACCGGTAGGATTCACCGGATGGGCGAGATTGATGAGGGCACAACACAGATGGACTGGATGATTCAGGAAAGGGAGCGGGGCATTACCATCACCGCTGCTGCGACCAGTGTCAACTGGCTTGACCACCGCATTAACATCATTGACACCCCTGGTCATGTTGACTTCACCATTGAGGTGGAAAGGTCGCTCAAAGTCCTTGATGGTGCCATCGTTGTTCTCTGCGGTGTCGGTGGTGTTGAGCCCCAGACCGAAACGGTGTGGCGTCAGGCTGACCGCTACCGGGTTCCCCGCATCGCCTTTGTCAACAAACTTGACCGCGTAGGTGCCGATTTTTACCGTGTCGTGAAGATGATGAAGGAGAAGTTTGTCCAGACCCCCTTGCCAGTGCAACTGCCAACCGGTATTGAGGACCAGTTCAGCGGCGTGATTGACCTCGTTAACCAAGAGGCTTGCATCTGGCACACCGATGACCTCGGCGCAACCTATGAAACCCTGCCGATTCCAGATGAGCGCCAGAAAGAGGTGGAGAAATACCGCCACGAACTCTTGGACCTCCTCACCACCTTTGATGAAACGCTCCTGGCTAAATACCTTGGTGGTGAAGAAATTACGCCCGCTGACATCAAAAGGGCAATCAGAAAGGGGACGATTGACTTAAAGATTGTGCCGGTATTCTGCGGTGCCGCCTTCCGGAATAAAGGCATCCAGAAACTCCTTGACGGCATTGTTGACTATCTCCCGTCTCCAATTGACATTCCTCCGGCAAAAGGCACGAACCCCAAAACCAACAAGGAGGAAACCAGACCCCCTGACCCAAAAGCGCCCTTCTCCGCCTTAATTTTCAAACTCGCATTTGACCCGCAAAGGGGGATGCTCTCCTATATCCGGGTCTATTCTGGCAAGGTTGAAACCGGTAATGTGGTAATGGCGGTGCCGGAGATGAAAAGGGTGCGCATCCAGAGACTGGCATTAACCCATGCCAACCGCTATGAAGAGGTAGAATCTCTTTCTGCCGGCGAGATTGGCGTTGCCCTTGGACTCAAGGAAAGCCATACCGGTCAAACCCTTGCCAACCTTGCGCATCCGATTGCCTTTGAACCCATCAAGGCACCAGAACCGGTTGTCTTCCTTGCGATTGAGCCCAAGACCAAGGCTGACGAAGACCGGCTCCACTCAGCGCTTGAAACAATGGCACTTGAAGACCCGACCTTCAAGGTTAAGACCGATGAAGAGACCGGTCAACTGATTCTCTCCGGTATGGGTGAACTCCACTTGGAAATCCTGATTGACCGGCTCAGCCGCGACTACCGGGTCGGTGTCCATTCGGGCAAACCCCAGGTCTCCTATCGTGAGACCGTCACCACCAACGCCCTCTATGAGAGCCGGTTCGTCCGTCAAACCGGTGGCAGAGGACATTATGCGGTTGTAAAACTTGCTCTGGAACCAGCCCGCGAAGGCAACTGGGTAATAAACGAAATCAGAGAAGGAACAATACCAAAGCAGTTCATCCCGTCAATTGAACAGGCAATTGCCGAATGCCTTGAATCCGGTGTCCTTGCCGGCTACCCAATCATCAATACTCGGGTAAGAATTATTGATGGCGCCTACCATGAGGTTGACTCCTCTGACATTGACTTCAAAATGGCTGCGGCTCAGGCTTTCCGTGAGGCATTTCTCTTAGCCGAACCGACATTTCTTGAGCCGATAATGGAACTTGAAGTTGTTACCCCTGAGCAATATTTAGGCAATGTCCTTGCTGACATCAATGCCCGTGGCGGCAAAATCCTATATCTTGAACCGGTCAAAGGCCACCAGATTATTACCGCGGAAATTCCCCTTGCCAGCACCTTTGGCTATGCCACCAGCCTGCGTTCCTTGACCCAGGGCCGGGCGAGCCATTCAATGCAGTTCAAACAGTTCAGCCCGGTTGATGAAGAAACCAGGATTAAACTCTATCCCCTGTTTGGCGAAAAGAAACGATAGATTAGACTGCTCTGTAAAATAAAGCACGCAGCCAATGTTTTTCTGCCCCACCTTGGGAGACCTTCAGGTCGGCAAAACCAAGGCTAATTTTTTATGCTATCAGAATCAGGCAAAGTGCCAATGTTTTATATTAGCGCATTCGGGTATCACAGATAACCTCGTCAGCATAAAAGAAGTTTTTGCAAAGCAAAAAATTTGAGTGCGTGCCGTTAGATGCGAATCTTTTATGCTGTGTTAGACAAAGTTGCTGGCTATACATTCGATTGACCTTCTGGTTCATCAGCCTTTATTAGGTAATTT
>CAZNRV010000186.1:0-13324 GCA_964575495.1 uncultured bacterium | reverse complement strand
ATAATAAGGTCTATTGTGCCAATCTCTCCAGTAATGATGTCACAGTGATTGATGGTGGTAGTGATTCGGTTATTACCACCATCCCGGTGGGAACCGGTCCTAACGCCTTAGTCTATAATCCCCAAAACAATAAGGTCTATTGTGCAAGGGTGAATGACAGTGTGGTGGTGATTGATGGCACAACCAATCAGGTGATGACAATTGTTTCAGTGGGCAGGTTGCCTTGTGCCTTGGTTTATAACCCGAACAATAATAAACTTTATTGCGCCAATTGTGTGGGTGACGAGATTTCGGTCATTGACGGTGCGAGCAATCAGGTGATTACCACAGTTAAGGTTGGAAATTCGCCAACCGCATTTACCTATAATCCTCAACAGAATCGCATCTATGTTGCCAATTATAACGGCTCCAGCATATCGGTAATTCGGGATGTAATCGGGTTTGAGGAGGGGAGTAGGCTAAATAGGGGTGGTAAGAGCACTAAGATTTGTCCCAATCCGGCAAAGTCGGTTCTCCTTGTCCAACTGCCACCGGGCACAACCTCTAAGAAAATAAAAATCTTTGATTCTGCAGGGAGACTGATAAAGGAGTTGGGCACAGCAAAAGGGACATCTGAGTTGGAAATCCCGGTTTCAGTCCTGAGCCCAGGAGTTTATTTTCTGTATATTGGCAAGGAGGTGAAAAGGTTTCAATTGGTGCACTAAAAATCTGGAGCGATGGTTTGATCGGAAAATGGAGAAAATATAACCACCGATTTTGGTTAAATTAGGGCTTGACAGTTTATGGGTTTTTCACCCAGCGGTCAAACGCGGTGAGCCAGTCCGGTCTGATTTGACCGCACTTGAGCGCCTCGCTCAAGCAGGTGCGCAGGTCTTCCGGTTCCAGCGGCTGCCAGCGGTATATACATCTGCCGGTTCACTGCTGGTGATTATCGCCGCAACACCAAACTCATCCTCCAGCGGTAGTTTTAAATAAAATACACCAACAGGGCGGGGATTTCTCCCTGCCCTATTTCGGTTTGCGGTTAGTTCAGCAGAGGTTGACATAGTATAAGTTACTGGCAAGCTATGATTATGAAGCGAATTGAAGAGATTGAGCATAAGGTTAAATTTATTGACCTGAAGTATTGCGATCTGTGGGGCAGGATGCGCCATGTGACCCTGCCGATTGGGCGCCTGAAGGATGTGGTTGAAAATGGCGTCGGGTTTGACAGTTCTTCGGTTGCCGGTTTTGGCAAGGTGGAGTCGGGTGATATGGTGTTGAAGCCGGACCTTAACAGCGCCTTTGTTGAGCCCTTTATGAGCGAGCCCACCGTTTCCTGTTTTGCCAATATCTATGAACCAACTAAAGGTGAGCGCTATGAGCATGACCCGAGATTTATCCTTGAGAAGGCGGCAAGCGCGGTGAAAAAGGAAACCGGGTGTGATGAGATAATGGTTTTGACTGAGTTTGAGTTTTACCTTTTTAATTCAGCAGAGTTCTGGACCGATGAAAGTTCTGCGGTCTATCGGGTTGAAAGCGAGGAGTTACGGCATGATGACCAGAGCGGTGTAGCGTTGTTTAAGGGCAGCGCTTATCATGTGGCACCACCTTTTGACCGGAGCGGTGAGTTTCGTAGCGAACTTGCTCGGTTGATGGTTGAGTGCGGTATTCCGGTGAAGTATCATCATCACGAGGGCGGCAGGTTTTCCCAAGTGGAGGTTGAGCCGGGATTTCTGCCGGCGTTGAAGGCTGGCGATGGTGTGATGCTGACCAAGTATCTGGTTCGGAATCTGGCGTTCAAAAAGGGTAAAAGCGCTACCTTTATGCCCAAACCGATTTATAATGAACCTGGTTCAGGTATGCACTTTCATCTGTTTCTTGAAAAGAGGAATGCTTCAATTTTTGGTGACAAAAAGGCAGAAACCGGTCTTTCCCGGCTGGCGCTTTATTGGATTGGCGGGATTTTGGAGCATGTGCCGTCGCTTTGTGCATTGACCAATCCGAGCACCAATTCCTATCGCCGGTTAGTGCCTGGTTACGAGGCGCCAACCGAAGCCTTCTTCTCTGTCGCGAACCGAACTGCGGCCATCAGGATTCCGGGCTATATCCGAGATGTTAGTAAAATGGCAATTGAGTTCAGAATACCAGATGCAACCGCCAATCCCTACTTAGCGCTGGCAGCTATTCTTTTGGCAGGGCTTGATGGCATCAAAAAAAGGATTGAACCTTGTCTACCTCAAAGGGGCAGGGGTGGAAACAAAGACATGCGCTCGCGGGCTCATCCAGTACCAGTCTCGTTAAGCGCGGCAATAGGGGAGTTACAGCGCGACCACGATTATCTGACTGTAGAAGGTATTTTTACTGAAGAAACCATCAAAAAGTGGAGAGAGTTGAAGATGCTTGAGTTGGAGGCGATTGCAAGGAGGCCGCATCCTTGGGAGTTCAATCTTTATTATGGCTGTTGAAAGGAGAGAAAAAATGAGAGAGGTGATTAATACTGATAAGGCGCCCAAGCCGGTAGGACCTTACTGTCAGGCGGTTGTATTTGGCAATATAGTCTGGACATCGGGACAGATTGGCATTGACCCCGAGACCGGCGAGTTGGTCAAGGGTGGCATTGAGGCAGAGGCAGAGCAGGTGCTGAAGAATCTCAGCCTAGTGTTGGCAGCGGCAGGCAGTGGGTTGGGCCGGGTTATCAAGAGTCTAATCTTTATCACCGATATCAAAGATTTTGCCCGGGTCAATGTGGTTTATGCCCGTTATTTTCAAGAGCCGTTTCCAGCCCGTTCAACAGTGCAGGTCGCGGCTCTGCCAAAGGGGGCGCAGGTTGAGATTGAAGTCGTTGCTGAGCGGTAACGTTTTTCTAATACTGCCCTTTCTGCTTAACGCCTGGCAAACTCCAAAAGAGAAAAAAGAGGCGCTTTATCAGGCGCGGGACTTATGTTATCTGCAGGATTATCCGGCAGCGTTTACCCAGGTCAAAAAAATCTGTGAGAACGATTCCAGTGACCCCGCGGGGCATTTCTGGTATGCCTGTCTATTGCAGATGTTGATTTATGACTCGGGCAATACCGGTTTGATAGATTCATTTTACCGCACAAGCGACCGGGTAATTAAACTGTGCCAAGAGCGGCTGAAACAGAACCCGAACGATGCCGAGGTACATCTTTACTGGGGGCTTGCCCAACTTAACCGCGCGAACCTTCAGAGCTGGCAGGGGAAAAAATTTGCTGCCTTTATGACCCTGTTTAAAGTTAGCCCGCACCTGCACCGGGCGCTCAGGCTTGACCCTGAACTTAGCGATGCCATTTTTGGTCTGGCTGTGATTGAGTATTTCAAGGCGACCGCTGACCGCTACTGCTTTGGTCTGGGGTTGATTGGTTCAAGGGAGCGGGCGTATCAAATGATGCAGGAGGCACGGAACCGTGATGGGATGCTGCAACCGATGGCGGAGTTTATGCTGGGGTTTATGTTTAAGGAGGACCGGCTGTTTGCCAGTGGGATGCGGTGTTGTGAGCGCCTCCTGGCGCGCTATCCGAATAACCGCTCCGCCTCAAGGCTTTTGCGTGACATCTATCTGGATATGGGGAAAAATGAACAGGCGATAGTGCTGGGCAAAGAACTGGAAAACGATATCAGGGTTACATTCCCCAAAAATCGTTATGGCATTGCCGAAAACTGGTTGAAGATGTCGTATGCTTGGGCTGGTCTGGGCAGAGGCGACAGTGTCCGAGTTATCACCCAGCGCATCATCAATTGGGCAGACAAGGCGGATTCAGTTCCTTGGCTTCCCAATTATGTCCGTGATGCGAAACGGTTAAAGGCAGAAGTGGCAGGCGGGAAGCAAAAAGCACGCTGATGGGAAAGACAGTCGTAATTGGTGTTGGCAATCGGCTGCGGGGTGACGATGGCGTTGGCTGTCATCTCATTGATTTACTCAAAGAGACCATTCCTGACATTGATGCGATTGATGCCAGCACTGTGCCAGAAAATTATATTGAGTCCATCATTAAAAAAACCCCCGAGCGGGTGCTTATCATTGATGCCTGCCTCTTTGATGGCGAGCCGGGCGAGTTTCGGCTCTTTGGAACTGAAAGCCTTGAAAATCTGCGCCTGCCCAATTTCTCAACCCATACTCCGCCATTAAACCTCATTGCCCAGCTCATCAATGCGGCTACGGGTGCAAAGATCTATCTATTGGGTATCCAACCCTTTCAGCGTGGCTTTGGTGAAAAAATTTCCCCGGCTCTTGCCAACGCCTTACCCTCCATCGTCAGTTATATTCAAGAATGGGTTTTAACGCAAATGTAGGGCAAACCTTCAGGTTTGCATCAGGAATCTCGCTCGCCCTTACACTTCCTGACAGCGCCGAAACCCCAAAGTGTAAACCTTTTTCACATTTCTAATGGGGATGGCATTACGGGTATCAAGAATCAGCCGGCTTTGCTTGAGGATAAACTCATAGTCAAAGCAGGAATGGTCAGTAAGGATAACAACACAATCGGCGCGACGGAGTAATTTCCCAGTCAGGGTGCGCGATTTAAATTTATTTCCGTGAATCTCAATTTCCAGTACATAAGGGTCAACATAATCAAGCCTTTTTACCTTCCCTAAGAGTAACTCCATCACCTTGATTGCCGGTGAATGCCGGGTATCATCCACATTCCGCTTAAAGGCGGCACCGATGATTAAAACCTGTGCCTTTTTTGCCGCAATTCCATTCACCCCCAAAATTTCCATCAGCCGGTCAACAACAAAGAAAGGCATCGCCTCATTTGTCTCTGCTGCCAGTTCAATAAAATTGGAGTGGAAATCATATTCCCGTGCCTTCCAGGCAAGGTAATAAGGGTCAATCAGAATGCAATGCCCGCCTATACCCGGTCCGGGATAAAAGGGCATAAAACCAAATGGCTTGGAGGCGGCAGCGTTAATAACCTCCCAGATATCAATATTCCCCATCCGCTCGCACATCCGGGCAAGTTCGTTCACCAGCGCGATATTCACACTCCGAAATATATTTTCCAGCAACTTAGACATCTCAGCAACACGAGGAGAGGAAACCTGTATCACCTTATCAACAAACTGTGAATAAAAAAGCGAACACAACTCCGTGCAATGCTTGGTAACACCGCCGACAACCACCGGCGTCGTGCGGATGGTCCATCGTTTATTCCCGGGGTCAATTCGTTCTGGTGCAAACGCCAGGAAGAAATCTTTTCCAACCTTTAAACCGCTCTTATTTAATATCGGCAAGAGCACCTTCTCGGTTGTTTCAGGGTAGGTGGTACTCCGCAGAATGATTAACTGACCCTGATGCAAATGCCTTGCCACCTCTTCGCCCGCCCTGATAATATAGGACACATCCGGCTCCTTAGATGCGGTAAAGGGCGTGGGCACGCAGATATTGACAATATTGCACTGCTGACACACCTGATAATCACATGTTGCGCGCAATTTCTTTGCCCGCACCATCTCAGAAAGTTCTTTGGATTCAACATCCCCGATAAAACTCACTCCTCGGTTAACTGCGCTGACCTTGTTTTTGTCAACATCAACACCAATCGCATCAAAACCGGCACGGGCGATTTCCAGGGCGAGCGGCAGTCCCACATAGCCGATGCCGATGATGCCTACCTTTGCCTCGCGGTTTTTGATTTTATCAGCCAGTTGCTTCATTTCCTCTCCTTTCTTGCATCTTGCAACTTACCACACTGTTCGGTCAAAGCTGCGGTACTGAACCGCCTCGCTGAGATGGTGCAGTTGAATTTGCTCTGAACTTTCAAGGTCAGCAATGGTCCTTCCCACTTTCAGCACCCGATGATAAGCCCGAGTGGAAAGTCCTAGTCGGTCAATTGCGGTCCGCAGCAGTTCCTCACCTTCGGGATTGGTCGAACAGAAACGTCTGATAAGTGCCGGTGTCATCTGGGCATTGGCAAACACTCGCCGCCGCAGGTTAAGTCCCTGGAAGCGTTCGAGTTGTATTTTGCGTGCCCTCATCACCCGTCCCCTGATTTGATTGGACGTTTCCCCCTGCTTTCTGGCGGCAACATCAGCGTATCTCAGCGCCGGCACCTCAATGTGAATGTCAATGCGGTCAAGCAATGGTCCGGAGATGCGGCTGCGATAGCGCCTGATTTTTGGGGGAGTGCAGGTGCAGGTGCGTTTGGGGTCGTTTAAAAAGCCGCAGGGGCAGGGATTCATCGCGCACACGAGCATAAACCTGGCTGGAAAGGTGAGGGTTGAACGGGCACGGCCGATGGTCACTTCGCCATCCTCAAGCGGCTGCCGTAGCGCCTCGAGGACATCTCGGCGGAACTCGGGCAGTTCATCAAGAAACAGCACACCGTTATGAGCCAGCGATACCTCACCCGGACGGGGAATAGTCCCCCCACCAATCATGCCGGATTCGGAGATGTTGTGGTGGGGGGAACGAAACGGACGCACAGCCACAATCGACACACCCGGGGGAAGAGTGCCGGTAACCGAATGGATTTTAGTTGTCTCCAGCGCCTCTTCAAGGGTAAAGTTCGGCAGAATAGTTGGCAGGCGCCGGGCAAGCATTGTTTTACCGCTACCGGGCGGGCCAAGCATCAAGACATTATGGGCGCCAGCAGCAGCGATTTCCAAGGCGCGCTTGGCATGGGCGTGACCGTGAACCTCGGAAAAGTCAATGCCGAAAACGGACGCTTGTTCGAACAATTGCTGGGCATCGGTGCGTGCCGGCGTAATCTGCTCGAGACCTTTAAGGAAATTTATCGTCTGGATAAGCGAATTGGCACCAAACACCGGTAATTCTGGCACGAGTGCTGCTTCAGCGGCATTGGGTTCAGGAACAATCATACCTTTGACTTTGGCGACGCGCGCAGCAACCGCCATCGCCACAACCCCTTTTACCGGTCGCACTGAGCCATCAAGGGAAAGTTCACCTAAGATGATATAACCAGCAAGTGCAACCGGTGAGATGCCACCCGCAGCAGCAACTATTCCCAGCGCGATCGGTAGGTCAAATGCCGGACCTTCCTTTTTGATATCAGCGGGAGCGAGGTTAACGGTAATCCGGCGGTTTGGGAACGCGATGCCAGAGTTTTTAATCGCTGCCTGAACGCGATGCTGAGACTCTTTGACCGCGGTGTCGGGGAGTCCGACGATATTAAAAATCGGGATGCCATGCGCGATATCAGTCTCAACCGTCACAAGATAGCCATCAACACCAAAGACAGCACTGGACAAAACCGTGGAAAGCATTAAAAGGCTCCGGGTAGATGTTCAATTTGAATGTCATTCGGCAGAAAGAGAACACTGAGAACATCAAACCGCACCGGTCTGGACTCAAGCTTACGGGCAACAAGATATTCCTGGGCGAGCCGGTGCAGGCGCTTTTGTTTCTGCCAGTTGACCGACTCTGCCGGGGTACCGAAAATCTCTGAAGTGCGGCTTTTAACCTCAACAAAAATGATTGTCTCCTTATACTCGCAGATGATGTCAATCTCGCCATATTGGGAGCGATGGTTGGTTTCAAGGATTCTGTATCCCTGCGAAATAAGGTATTTGCGTGCAAGCGCTTCGCCCTTTCTGCCCAGTTCCACTCGGCGCATTGTTTTAGACACAGTCAAGTAGGGATTTAACTGGTTCAAATGTTTGACGATGGATTGGCGAAGGACCGAGTCTCTTCAGGGCGCGAATATGTTCCATAGTGCCGTAACCCTTATGTCGGGCAAAGCCATATCCTGGAAAACGGCGCTCCATTTTTACCATCAGTTCGTCACGGAAGACCTTGGCAATAATCGAGGCACAGGCAATGGAAAGGCTTTTGGAATCGCCTTTAATGACTCCTTGGCAAGGTAAATTCAACTCCGGTATTTGCCAGCCGTCCGCAAGGACGAGAATATTTTCGTCCTTAATTTTCTTCTCTAATTGCAGCATGATTTTCTGCACCGCCAGCCGCATCGCCCAAAATGCTGCACAGGCAATATTGTGGTGCTCAATAAATTGGTGTCCAACCGCAGCTATGCTATAGCCCAGTGCCTGACTCTTGATTAGTGGCGCCAGGATAGAGCGTTGTTTCGGGGTCAACATTTTGGAATCATTGATACCGGTCAGACGGCAGTTTGCAGGCAGGATTACTGCTGCGGCGACAAGGGGGCCGGCGATGGCACCCCTGCCTACTTCGTCAACACCGCAGACAAGGGTGTTATTTTTCCATAGGTTGCGGTCCAGATTTTTCACCGCTCTTACGTTCTTTCAGTACTGCCTCGCGTCCAGCCTTTGTCCTTAGATAATATAACTTGGCGCGGCGGACCTTGCTTTTATGTCTGATATCCACCCGGGCAATCACCGGTGCGTTGGCCGGAAAGATGCGTTCTACGCCGATACCCCGGCTCACCCGGCGCACGGTAAAGGTCTTACCCATACCCTTACCCCGAACCGCAATCACGGTTCCGCGAAAGACTTGTATCCGTTCCTTATCACCTTCAGTAATACGCAGATGAACATCAACAAGGTCGCCCGGCTCCAAAACAGTGACTGTTGAACCTGGTTCCTTAACTTCCGGATGGTTGTTTTTCTTTTTTCCCGCCATCGGTTTTCTCCTTTTCCATCTCCTTACGGATAAACTCCTTTTCCTCTTCGGTCAAAGGCATGTTCTTTAGCAGGTCAGGTCGGCGCCGGGCGGTATTCAAGAGTGCCTGGCGGCGACGCCACTGGGCAACTGCGGCGTGATTTCCGGAGATGAGAACTTCTGGCACATGCTCGCCCCGGAACTCGCGTGGTCGCGTGTAAAGGGGTGCCTCTAAGATTCCATTCGCAAATGAGTCGGTAGCAACCGAATCCTCATCGCCGACGCAGCCAGGGAGAAGCCGGGCAATGGCTTCAATTATCACCACTGCCGCAGCTTCTCCGCCGGCGAGGATGTAATCGCCGATTGACACCTCTTCGTCAATCAGCCGGGTGCGAACCCGTTCGTCCACCCCTTTATAACGGCCACAGATGAATATAAGATGAGGCAGCTCTCGAAACCTTAGCGCCATCTCCTGGTCAAACCTATCTCCCTGGGGTGAAAGGAGGATAACCCTGGAGTTGTCATCCCTGACGCTTTCGACCGCGGAAAATATTGGTTCGGGCTTCATCACCATTCCCGCCCCACCGCCAAACGGGTAATCGTCAACGGTTCGATGAGCATCAGTGGTAAACTCTCTTGGGTTAATCACCCCGATTGCTAAAAGCCCTTTTTCCCGGGCAATTCTTGTTGGTCCGCAGTCAAATGGACCACTAAAGAACTCCGGGAATATGGAGATAATATCAATGCGCACAGGTTTCCGACCCTCGCTCTGCGACCGCTGGACCGAACCGGCGCTACTCAAGGATTTCGAGCTGTGCCCGTTTTCCGTGCTTCATCGCTGCAGCCGAGATAATCGCACGGATGGATTTGGCGGTTCGACCTTCCTTGCCGATGACCTTACCAAGGTCTCCTTGACCTACACGCAGCTCATATATCAGCGTCTTCTCTCCGGCTATCTCCTTGACCTCAACTTTGTCAGGATGGTCAACGAGCGCTTTCGCGATGTATTCTATCAGTTCTTTCATGATGCCTCCTTGGTTAGTTTGCGGATTCGTTTTGCTTTATGATTTCCGGCTCTTCAGCAGGCTGAGGAACCGGATTTGTTTTCCGATAACGCTTGATTAACCTGTTAACGGTATTGGAAGGTTGAGCACCTTTTGACAACCAGTAGTCCACCCGTTCAAGGTTAAGTTTCAGAATCTTGCGCCGCGGGTCATAATGCCCGAGCGGTTCGAGATATTGGCTGTCGCGCGCTCGCTGGGAATGGATCGCGACAACTCGATAAACAGGATTGTTGCGAGCACCTAATCGTGTAAGTCTTATTTTGACCAATTATACTCCTTTTACAAGTAATTAAGGATAAGCAAATCCCTTCTCGCTGTCAACTATTGCCATGGCAACAAAAGGAGCTTCCTTGACTCCTGAATTGTGCCTGTCCTGACCGTTAAAAAATAGATACCAGCAGGCAGGGATTGCGGTCGTCCCCATTGGTAGACCCTGCTGGCTACTGAGGGAATAGCAGCCACCAATTTGCCATTAGCGGCATAGATTTTTATGTCATCAGGTACGGGGTCAACAACAATTGTAACCTGCCGGTTTACCGCCGAGGGGTAGAGGCTGATGCAACCAGGTTTGCTTTTGGGTCCTGAAGCCTCCTCTAAGCCGATGACATTGGCGCCGATAAGGCTGTGTCCATAAACACCTGCGTAAACAGCACGGTTTCGCGCCGGGTGGCGCAATATAAAGGTGATTGACCGTCCTGGCAGTCCCAGGGTATCACGTTCCCAGATGCTGCCGTTGTTGATCGTCCAGTAAAATCCCTGAGTGTCAGTTCCTACCCAGAGCCGGTTGGAGTTGAGAGTATCCGGGAGGACAGAGGTTACATTCTCAAGTCCGATGTTTGTCCAGTAAAGTCCGCTATTTTCTGATTTGAATACCCCCTGAGAGGTTGCGCAGAACCAGACATTGGGCTCAGACCGCATTATTTTAAGGTCGTAAACCTCTTTACCGCTAAGACCCGATGCGAGCGAAGTCCAGTTTCTGCCCCGGTCGGTTGAACGGAAGATCGCGCCTGTTGAACTTCTCCCATATGCGATGACAGTTTCGGCAGAGGCGGAAAATATCATCTTCCGGCATATCCCTTCGTCACGCAGAAGCACCTGGCTCCAGGCTTGACCCTGGTTAGTAGAACGAAAGATGGCAAAACGGGTTGGTCCGTTAACCGAATCCCTTTTACCGCCCCAGGTGTAGATGGTGTCGTAACCCGAAGGGTGATAGGCGATGCCAGCCGGTTCAAAGTAGCTAACAATCGGAAAGCTCTCCCAGGAATCGCCCCGGTCAATGGTTACATGCAATCTTGAGTCAAAGCCGGTTACGCAGAGAACCGTGTCCGGATTGTGCGGGTTGAAGGCAATTCCCGTTACCCAGCCTGAACCCGGGAATGGTCTACCCCACAATCCCCAGTTTAGACCTGAGTTTGTTGATTTGAGAATGCCCAGGCCCTCAACACCGGCAAAGATGCTTTCTGCTGATGTAAAGTGGAGAAATGAGACATTGAGGTTGCGGAAGGTATTGGGGCGGTATGACCAGTCATACCCGCCATTGGTAGTATAGAAAACACCATAACTATTGCCGGCATAAACCTCTAATGGGCGCGTTGGGTTTACTGCCAGCCAGCGGGTATTGGTGCCGAAAAATTCGCAAGTATCGGCGCGCCAGGTCCAGCCATAATCGTTGGAGCGATATACTAAATTTTCCCCGCCGGCATACCCATAATAAGGAGAAAGAGGGGCAAAGGCAACCGAATATGCCGGGGCGGAAAGCCGCTTAATCCAGGTTTGACCGCGGTCGCTTGAGTAATAAATTCCGGAATCGGTTGCGCACACCATTGCCTGACTGTCGTTGGGAACTATTGCTACTCCATAAACGCATCTGCCCCCAATATTAGCTGATTTGTCTTCCCAGGAGGCACCGTAATCAGTTGTCAATAGCAGGCGGGCACGATTGGCAGCCGAGCCGCCCAGAAAAGCCATCCCCGAATGGAAATGGTCAATTAAAAGTGCCCTCACCTTGGCTTCAAACGAACTGATTGCCACTGAACTGCCCCAGTTAACGCCGGCATTACTTGAATACCAGAGGCACATCCCGACAGAATCATTATCATTAGCGTAAATTTCCCCAGCTGCCCAGACCTCAAAACCATTCTGCGGGTTCACCGCAAGCTGGTGCACCCAACAATTGCCGGGAATATTGCCAACAGCCTGCCAGGATGCGCCGCCGTTGGTGCTTTTATAAATCCTGCGGGTCCTGCCACCAGCATAGAGGGTGCGGACAGAATTAGGATTAACGCAAATGGCGGTGATTATGTCCGGGATTGTTTCTGGTTCGCTCCAGGTGTTGCCAGCATCGGTTGTATGGAAGACAAAACCGGGAAATCCGGCGACTACCAGAAAAAGTTCATCAGGAAACCCTAAGACATTGGTCATTGCCGTCACACCTGCACCTTGGGGGCCAAGTTGCTGCCAGCTCGCAAAGGCAGGTGCTATGGTTATCAGGCTCAAACCAACCAAACAGAATAGTTGCTTCATTTTTACCTCCAAATTTTTTTAATCCTGCTGACTCTTTGGCTCACTGTTTGTTTGTTCAAGTTTTAACGCCATCCTGGCGAAGAGCTGCTCAAGTTCGCGTGCCGCATCATCGTAGCGGTTATGGGCATTGGTAAGGTGACTGCCTAAGGTTGTAAATTTTTCCTTGAACTGTTCGAGGTCGTTCCGCAACCGGCTCAAATGCCCGAGGATTTCCATTGCCCTGCGGTCAATCTGCATTCCGCGCAAGCCCAGGACAATTGCCTGGAGATAGGCATAAATTGTTCCCGGTGAAACCGGAATCACCCGGCGGTCAAACGCATACTTCAGAACAGACTCCTCCTCATCGCCCACACTAACAATGGTCTCATAATAGACATTTTCTGCCGGAATATACATCAAGGCAAAGTCATATGTCCCTTCATCCGGCAGGATATATTTCTGGGCGATGGAATCAATGTATTTTTTAACCTTCTGGAGAAACTGCCGGCGCATTGAGGTGCGGGTTGTTTCATCTTCAGCCGTAATCAACCGTTGAAAGTCTTCAAGCGGGAACTTGGCATCAATCGGCACTAATTTCCCTCCAAGTCGCACTACCGCATCCACCTTTTCTCCGCTACGAAACTGGAACTGGGATTCATAGTTATTCGGAACCATCTCCTTAAGGATATTATCCAGAAAAAGTTCGCCCAAAACACCGCGGGGTTTGGGTGCGCGCAGGATGTCCTGCAGCGAGGCGATATCCTTACCTACCTCAAAGATGTTTTGTGCGGCACGAGCGAGTTCGCCCAGCCGCAGGTTCAGTTCGCCGGTGATTTTTGCGGCGCTGTCAAGCCTGTTGTTGAGGGCGCTGGTGTTTTCGGCAAGGGTCCGGCTGACCTCGGCAAGGCGCTGATTCAAGAGCTGGCTGGTTGCCTCCAGGGCGCGCGCCTGTTCCTGGCGGAGCGCCTCAAATTGCTGGAAAAGCAGAGCGGTTTCGGTTGGCGGGGTTTTTTTCAATCGGGTAACCGTGAGAAGGATGACGACGAGGGCAATTATCAGTGAAATGCTGGTAATGGTCAGCGCAACCGTGACGGTCATAGTTTTAGAATAAGCGAAACCTAACAGCGGTCAAGTTAATTTTTGCGCTCAATAAAGAGAGGGATTCCTGGGCTTGGCTCGGAATGACAAAGGGGGAAAAGTGGTGAAAAACCCCTTTATT
>CAZNRV010000185.1:0-6390 GCA_964575495.1 uncultured bacterium | reverse complement strand
GAATATGGTGAGAGAAATGGCCTGGGATAGAACCTTGAAAATAACCTGGGGGATGGTAGGGGGGACGGTGTCCTAAATTTTATAAATTTAGGCTAACAATTTGAAAATCAAGGAAATAGACAACAGACAGCGCCTTGTTATTTTTCTACCTATAGGTAAAATTCTGTTCCTTGCAAAACAGGGAAAAACTGTTGTTTATTTTCATACCCAATCAAGCCCGTCACCGGCAACATAAAAATAGTTGCCGAGCACAAAAACATCTTATCCTAAGCCAGCTCTATGGCAATCAGGTGAACGGTTTAGGAGTTAGCCTTACCCTATTCCACTGAGAAGGGTTTTTAACGAATAATGGTGAACCTTTGCGTTTGCGCTAATGAGTTGGTGAACCGATAGATATAGACTCCAGGTGTTAGCGGGAGGGTGCGGACAATCTGGCCGGTAGGGGTGATGATTTCAATCTGGTGGCTCTGGGTAAAACTGTAAAGGAGCTGATTGGTGATGATACTGGCAAGGGGAAATGGTGAGGGTTCATCTGGTCTTTTTCCTTCCTCAATAGCGCTGACGGGATGGAATTGAATCTGAGCCTGTTCAAACGGGGGTTCAAAAGAGTACCAGCTGTCCGGGCGCGGACGGTCGATGTTGTAAAGGATAGGCATACCAGCGATGAAGGCGGTAACGGTAATGCTTAGGGGCCACTCAGCAAATTCGGGGAATTCAAAGGTGTCGGTTTCACCGGCATTAACGCTCCAGCCCGGGGTCAGAAACCAGACGCTGGTCAAACTGCCCAGCATATAGACCGAATCAACCCGAACCGGTTCAATCTCTTCAGTGTAAAGGTAGCCGACAATATTCACTGCGGCATTTGCCAATCCTGTCAAAACGCACAGACAGACAATTATCAAAACATTCCGCTGCAAATTGACCTCCTTTTTAATTGTTTAATTATACCATCAGGTTTATTAAAAGTCAAGCGGAAATTTCTGATACCCCGCTGAAATTTTCCTTGACAGGCAGGCAGATGTTTTCTATAATTAAACACAGGTCGCTTTCGGGTTAACCCTGTAAGGATTTATGATGTTAATTTTAAACAAAAAGGGAGGCGGATTATGAGAAAGGCAGCGGTGTTTATCTTTTTATCACTGGCTGCGTTAGCATTTAGTTTGGAGCCTGCGGCGATTGACCCGGAGACAGGGCTTTTGCTTCAGGACCAGTTTGAAAATTTGCTCCGCGCGCGGGCGGTGCCGCTTGATAGAGGGGGATATTCTCCCCAAACCGGGGTGATTGCCGGGATAGATGCCGAATGGGGAGAAGATGTTCGTCTGACCGAAAATGAGGTTGCAGACTACACCTATGCCTATGGCAGGCAGTTGGTGGCAACCGACCCTTCGGGGAGAGTCCATGTGGTCTGGATGTCATATCAGAGCCCGGGTGAGTATTCACCCCAGATTTATTACAAGCGTTACTATCCGGGTTCGGGCTGGACAAACGATACCTGCATCTCAGCGGATTTGGCATCTTCAGGCTACTCTTACTACCCGGCGCTTTGTGTTGACTCTATTGGTAATGTCCATGCGGTGTGGTTTTTTAATAAGGTGTCACAGGTTCCCAAGGGTTACTACATTGCCTATAAGAAGTGCACGCCCACATCATCGGGGAATGGCGGCTGGGATGCAAACTCGGTGCGGATTACCGAAGACACCCTGCGCTGGTACAAGTTCTTTCCGGCAATTGCTGCCTCACCCAACAATCGAATCCATGTGGTCTATTACTGCTATCACCCGACGCTCGGTTATGCGATTGGCTATAAGGAGAAGGTGGGCACAACCTGGCAGCCGCGGGTCTGGGTTGACTCAGGCGGCAATAATTATTATCGCTGGTGGCCAAAGGTTGCTGCGGACAGAAACAATAATGTCCATGTAACCTGGTTTGGTTATGGTGGTGGTTCATTTTATCAGATTGGTTACCGGGGCAGGTTTTCTGGTTCCTGGGGCTCAGTGGTTGCTGACATCTCCGGTGGTAGTTATCACCAGATGAATCCGGCAATTGCGGTTAATTTAGTGTCCAATAATGTTCACATTGTCTGGCAGGGTTATCCAGCTAACCGGCGCAACTACCGGATAATTCACAAGGAACGGCTCGGTACTGGTGTGGCAGATACATTTCAGCTGATTGGTGACACCGTTTCTGAGCCCAATTTCTCCTATGACCAGTTCAACCCCTGTCTTGCCTTTACCAGCGACGGCAGCGGACACTGTGTCTGGCATGGTAACAATAGCCAGAGCCCGCGCTATTTCCAGATTCGCTACAACGAACGCACCCCTGAAGGTGTCTGGCAGACACCGGTGAATTTGACCGCTGTTACCACCTCAGACCGCGCCTATCCTTCCATTAACAACGGTGGCAACGGTTTGGTTCCGGATAACCTGCATGTCATCTGGCACGACTACCGCGATGGCAACTGGGAGCTCTATTACAAAAGGGGCTGGCCGCCCGGAAGGCTGGATTTAGCCCTTGACCAGATTGACATTCCCGCAGCAATTCATCGGGTGGGCGAGGATGTCAACCCATCGGTCTGGGTTCGCAATACCGGCACCGGCATCATCTCCTCTTTCAGCGTGAAATTGGACATCGGCATAATGTATACCAGTATGGTCAATGTCAATCGGACCCTTGAGCCGGGTGAGCGGTTCAATGTTACCGGTTTTGCCACCTGGACCCCCACAGTAAGCGGCACCTATCCTGTCAGATGTTCGGTCAGGCTTGCTGCGGATTCCAACCCGGATAATGACCGTCTGACCAAGACCACACTGGTTGCTGACTTCATTGAAAACTTTGACATCACCGATGGTGATTTTTATTGGACCGGTGCCTGGGGTTGGGGTGCGCCGCAACCGCCACGCAACGCACCGCCATCGGTTCCTAACTGCTGGGGCAATGTCCTGTTTGACTACTACGGCAACAACGCCAATGATACCCTTATCTCCTATGAACTGGCTGCGCTCCGTGATGCGCCGGTGGTGATGTTTATGCACTGGATGCAGAGTGAGTCGCTATCTGATGGCGGTCATGTGGAATATTCAACCGATGGCGGCGAGACCTGGACACTTCTATATCCAGATACGAGCGGTGGTGCCAGACCTTACTGCCCGTTGTCAGGTGATGATGATGGCTATTCCGGCTCCTGGTCCTGGGAATGGGCAAGGTTCAGGGTACCGGTGAGTGCAAATCAGAGGTTCTTAATCGCCTGGCGGTTTAGCTCGGATGAGCAAAATGTGGGCTGTGGCTGGCTGATTGACGATGTCTTGGGCATCGGCTGCCGTAACTTAATTGATGTCGGCGTCAGCGAAATCCTTGAACCCGTCGGTGCCATTCCCTATGGCCAGGTGGTATCGCCTCGTGTCATCGTTGGCAATTATGGCTCTGGTGTTCAGACCTTCAAAACAAGATTTGAAATCGGCACCGTCTACTCCGATACCCAAGTGGTAACTGTCAGACCTGGTGAATTGCAGGAGGTCAGGTTTGCCCCCTGGACAGCACTTGTCAAGGGTAATCTCCAGACGAAGGCGGTAACAATGCTTCCCGGCGATGTTGTCCCTGAAAACGACACCCTGAAAGACTCAATTGATGTCTATCTCCTTGATGTCCAGCCAACTGCAATCATCAGCCCCAAGGGGTATGTTGACTCCGGTGCTGTCATTGAGCCGGAAATCATGGTAAAAAATAACGGCACGACACAAGCCTCCTTCTATGTCCGCCTCCAGATTGGCGCTTCCTATGACCAGCAGAAACTTGTCCTCAACCTCCAGCCTGATGAAGAAAGGCTCATCAGCGGTTTTGGACCCTGGAGTGCAGAGCAGCTGGGCACTTACCCTGTCCGTTGCTCATCACGGCTTGCCGACGATATGGTTCCAGATAACAATCTCATAACCGCAACCACCCGGGTAGTAGTCCTTGATGTTGCGCCCACGCAGATTGTTGAACCGCAAGCGGTGGTATTTGAAGGCACAACTGTCAGACCGGCAACCAAGGTTAAAAACTACAGCGAGGCACCTGCGGAACTGGCACTCGCCTTCATCATTCAGGACCGCGAGGCAAATATCCTTTACAGCGTAACCGAATCCCTCTCACTCCGTTCCCTTCAGGAGACCACCCATACCTTCTCAGAAACCTGGCAGGCGCAAACAGCAGGTAATTACTACGCCACCTCCTATACCATCTACGACCCAGAGCATCGTCACTACAATGACACAATCATCAAGCCCTTTGAAGTTAGACCGGAAAAAGTTACTGGCTGGTCAGAAATAGGGCATGTGCCTGATTATGTCAAGGATGGTGCCTGGCTGACATATAATCGCGACAACGGGTTAATCTATGCGGCGCGGGGGTACAAGTCGTATGATTTCTACTCCTATGCCCCGCAGACAAACACTTGGACCAAACTGCCCGCCTGGCCGCCTGGTATAGAAGCCAAACCGCCTTACAAAGGCTCAGCCGGCTGCTATGGTGCTGGCTACATCTGGGCGGTCAAGGGGAACAACACCCCGGGTTTCTGGCGCTACTCAATCCAAGATAGCGCCTGGCAGCCGTTTAAAAATATCCCTCCCGGACCATCAGGCAAAAACCCCAAAGGCGGCACCAATGTAGTTTATGTCGTGCACAATGACACCCCCTATGTGTATCTGCTCAAGGGTTACAAACAGGACTTTATGCGCTACAACACCATTACTGATATATGGGAGGTCCTTACCAATGCACCGGCTGGTCTCAAACCGAAGTGGGACAAGGGCTCATGGCTGGTTTATGATGGTCAGAATACTATCTATGCCCACAAGGCGAAGTATCATGAGTTCTGGACCTATAACCTGTCAACCCGGGAGTGGAGCGACTCAATGCTTGCAGGTATGCCGATGTTGAGCAACATTACCGGCAAGAAAAAGAAGTCCAAGGATGGTGCTGATGCCGACCTTTACAATAACGCTATCTATGCGCTCAAAGGCGGCAACACCTGCGAATTCTGGAGATACGACATCGCTACTGATTCCTGGACAGAACTCCAACCAGTGCCAGAGTATGGCTCCACTGGCAGAAAGAAGCGGGTGAAGAACGGTGGTTCACTGGTTTATTATAATGAGGCCACCTTCTTTGCCTTCAAGGGTGGCAAGACCCTGGAGTTCTGGCGTTATATTGACACCCTACCGACAGTTCTGCGATTCCAGCCTGAGCGTGCAGGCGTGATGGGTGAGCAGGTGGTTGTGGAGCGGTTCGGGTTCAGTGTGGCGCCGAATCCGGTTGTTAAGGGTTACGGGCTCTTGAATTACAGTGTGCCGCAGCCGAGTGCGGCGAGGGTTTCGGTCTATGATGTAACAGGCAGGAATGTTCTTGAGTTTGGCTTTGTTGCATCCGGGACCGGGACAAAGAGCCTTGACCTGCGGCAGCTGTCCGCTGGTGTTTACCTCGTGCGGTTTGAGGCTATGGGCTCAAGCATCAGTCAGAAACTTATCGTCCGGTAAAGAGGTTGCATTTAACCAAAAAGGGCGGTCAATTGACCGCCCTTTTAATTTCTTGATATTTACTGCTATTTAATAAGGATGAATTGCTGATACACATCGGGTTTGTCAATCAACCGGCAGAAGTAGATGCCAGGAGAGAGCGGGAAGGAACGGACAACCTGACCGCAAGGGTTGATGATTTCAAGATGATTGTTGAAGGCAAAGTTTTTGAGTGCCTGATTGGTGAGTATACCGGGCAGAGAAGGGGCTGGCTGGGCTTCAAAAGAGCCGGGCATTTCCTGGATTCCAAGGACGCCGTGAAACATCTGCTTTGCCTGTTCAAACGGGGGCTGGAATGGATACCAGGAGTCGGACACCGGTTCTGGTATCGGCTGAATCACCGGCAGGGTGCCAATCCAGGCAAAGGACATAATCAACTGGGGCCAGTCAGGCAGGTCCGGAAAGACAAATGTATCCAGCGCGCTGGGTGCGGCATGCCAGCCATCGGTAGGATAGGTTATCTCTCCGCCACCAGGTATAAAAAAGCGGGTGGAGTCAACCGTAACCGAACTGTCCACATCACCCTGAATTACGCCAAACACCGCCCAGCCAGCGCTTGCCGGCGCAGCGAAGATGACCAGGGTGGTCAGGAGCACAAACAGGTTTTTCATTATTATCCTCCTTTGTTTAAAATTAGACTTAATGGCAAACACAAAGAATTATATAAAAGCGCAGGTTAAAAGTCAAGAAAAAAAGGGGTATGGTAGTGTCAAGAATTTTGTGTAAATTTGGTATTGGTCCATAGCCGTTTGTGGCGCCACTTCTGGTTGCAGGTATTGAACAGGGCATAGACGATCCGCTCACAGCTGGCGTTATTGGTAAAGGCACACATCGGTCGGGT
>CAZNRV010000184.1:0-1673 GCA_964575495.1 uncultured bacterium | reverse complement strand
GATATCATTGACACCGCTTCGGCAGCGCTGGCATTTTTTACATCCCAGCCGGCGGTGGAGACGATGATTGCCAGTTTTCAGGGAACACCCTGGGAAACAGAATTGAACATCAGCGCCTTGGAGGCGATTCAGGAGCATTTTGAGAGGCTGTCTGCGGGTAAGCGCATTACTGGAACCAAGGCGGTGGATTCAATGGTTATCATCCATCAGATTCCAGGGGGGATGGCATCTAACCTCCTCGCCCAGTTAAAGGAGCAGAAGGCAGAGCACCGGTTGCCCGAGGTTTTGGAGGAGGTACCGAGGGTGAGAGAGGATTTGGGTTATCCACCATTGGTAACGCCAACAAGTCAGATTGTGGGCGTGCAGGCGGTGATGAATGTGCTTGCGGGTGAGCGCTACAAGGTTGTGCCCAAGGAGGTCAAGGATTATGTCAGGGGTCTTTACGGTCGTCCGCCAGCACCGATTCGCCAGGGGATTGTCAAGAAGATTTTGGGCGATGAGAAGCCGGTAAAGGGCAGACCTGCTGACCGCCTGGAACTGGGGATGCCAAGGGCAAGGAAGGAACTTTCCAAGGATTTGGTGGAGAAAGAGGAGGATTATATCTCCTATGCCCTTTTCCCGGAGGTGGCGCTGAAGTTCTTTCAGTGGCGCAAGAATCCAATCGAGTCAGAGGAACCAAAGCCAGTACCCCAGGAATCAAAACCCAAGCCTGAGCCGGCACCAAAGCCTGTGCCTGAGGAGCCGGGAATTAGAAGGCTGCGCAATCTGTTAGAACTGGCAAGTGTTCACGGCGTGACCGAACTGGAATGGGAGATTGGCGAGGAAAAGGTGAAGATAAAGCGCGGTTTTGCCGAACCGGTTGTGCCGGTAAAGATGCCAGAGGTAAAACCTGAGCCGGTGAGCGCGGCGCCCAAGCCGGCAGAGCCGGTGCAAGCAATTGAAACTGAGCCTCAGGTCAAGCAGCCTGAACCGGCACCGGTTCAGACAACTGGCAAGACCGAAGAGATAAGCTCGCCGATGGTGGGGACATTCTATTTAAGGTCAAGACCAGAGGCGGCGCCGTTTGTTGAGAGGGGTGATGTGGTTGAGCCCGGTCAGACGCTCTGCATCGTTGAGGCGATGAAATTGATGAACGAGATTCAGGCAGAGAAGAGGTGTCGGATTATTGACATTTTGGTAAAGGATGGCGAGTCGGTTGAATACGGGCAGGCTTTGATGGTTGTTGAGCCGCTGTAAAAGATGAGGTTTGTGGTTAGCGAGAAGAAGGAGGCGGAGTTAATTGCCCGAATGGCAAGAGTCGGGATTTTAGAGAAGGATTTGATTGAGCGGTTTATCCGCTCGTCTGGCCCGGGCGGGCAAAATGTCAATAAGGTTGAGACCGGTGTTTATCTCAAGCATGTTCCCACCGGGATTGAGGTCAAGGTGACAAGGGAGAGGTCGCAGGCGCTGAACCGGTTTTTGGCAAGGCGGTTGCTTGCCGAGAAGGTTGAGGCGCAGATTTTAAGGGTTAAGACCGAGAGGGAAAAAGAGATTTTAAAAATCAGGCGCCAGAAAAGGAAAAGGTCAAGGAGGGCAAGGGAGAAAGTGCTGCAACTAAAGCGCCTGATAGGTGAGAAGAAGGAGCTGCGCAAGCCACCTGCAGAGTAGTTCCCAAAGTCTAAGTATATATAAAA
>CAZNRV010000183.1:0-6548 GCA_964575495.1 uncultured bacterium | reverse complement strand
TTCTGGTATCCCAATCCGGAATATCTATATAGTAAAGATGCACGCCATCAGGAGAAAGAATCGGGCTAAAAAGACAGTGGTGTTCTTTTCTCAACAAAAGTTCAAAGTTTGGATTGGTAAGATACGGGTCCGTGTAATCTGTAAACTTACAGCCGAAAAAGATAAGGACAGAGAGAAAACTAAAGATAAGCCAGATGGCTCTCTTCATCTTTTTCTCCTTTTGCCCTCATCTTAATATTATATCCCCCAAGCCCTTTGTCAAGCAACTTTCTCTGGCCATCCATAGGAAAACGGATACTTCAGGATTATTGTGGGTTCATAGGCAGCGTCACCAAAACTGAAGATAAACGAAATCAGTCCCAGCAATGCCCAGAGCCCGATTTTCCGTTTCCTCATTCCCTCCGCTTAGTTATTTATTGAGCCTTTTACTTCAAACTTGCCATCTTTCATCTGCCCAATAACGCCGCCATCGACCCGGCCGGTGTTCTGGTTGTCATGCCAGACCTTGGGCCAGGGGTGATTGGTTTGAGTTGTAGAGTCCAGAAGCCACTGGTCCTGCTGCCAGCTGGCTACCGGCAGGAAACTGCGCAGAGTGTCGTAAACACCTTTGAAGGCGTTGACGAAGTATTCACCTATCACGACCTCACTCTTTGACTGCTCGTCGTAATTACGCCTACCACCGACATAGGGCCAACCGTCGTGGTTGCCCATCACCGGAACAATGAAAAGCCTCCTATCCAAGTGGGCAAATACCCTCCGTGCCCTTTGCCATTCCGAGCGCTCTGAACTTACAGTTATGTCTCCTGTAATCGCTACAAAACGGACATCGTAGTTAGGATTGTTGAGCATCTGGTTGATATAGTTGATGCACATCTCGTCATTTTCTATTGCGAACGTGACTTCGTTAGGATTGTTATCTTCGTCATTCCACCCTTGAGTTCCAAAATCTCCCATACCATTCTGCAGTTTCTTTCCTTCTGCAATGTGGCAATCTGTCAAGACGGCAAAGTCGTAGTGGAATGGACCGCTCCCTATAGTGAACTCTCGAACACATATAGACAGCGGCAGCACAACGCTAATTGTCTCGCCTGAGTAACCTGAGCACGGGACAGACTCGATTCGGAGTGATTTTGGTTCGAAAGTGTATCCATCTCCAATTCGGATAGCTCGGTATGTATTGGGCAGCGAGATGTCCAGACGCCCGATATTGGTGGACTCAACCGGGCTACTGTCAGACGGCCACCGGTCGTACAGCAGCATCGAAAAGCCCGAATCGTTTGTTACGCTCTCTACTTTCAGGCTGTCGGTCATCCCTGTCCGGTAAAGCGTTACCTGAAAATCCCGATACCTGACCAGACTGTCTTGGGTTTCCCCGATGCTATCGGGGTGCTCAGACATGAACAGGAACTTCAAAACCACCATTGGCTCGTATCTGGCACCACACAGGCTGAAGATGGACATGACAATTGTCACTATGAGCCCGGGCTTCTTATTAATCATGGCTACCTCCAGACGTTCTCCAGACGTTGTAACTAATAACCGCCCCGAGTGCGGTAGGAATTACTATACATCCCGCTGCTACTACGTTCTGGGTTGTTCCCCAGTAACTGTGGCGGGAAGACCAGAAATGGCCATAACCGTATGCCACCGCAGTGCCAACAGCCCCTCCGGCAAGACTGCCGAGCAATGTGTGCCAGAATGAGCCCTTCTGCCCAACAAGTTTGCCTCCAAAGTATGCCCCTGTCGCCGAAAGGACCGGGCTGGTAAGTAGAGAGGTTGAAAATCCAAGCACCAGTCCAACGAACTGGAGTATCTCATTAGACGGATCGGGAGCTTCTAGGACTCTGTAAATACTAACTGCAGCTGCACCGGCAACGCAGGTTCCCAACGCGGCACAGCCGAACTCCAGGCTGTATATCCCTATCCGCTTCAAAGCCGATGGGTCCGTGTTATCCTGCAGAGCGTAACCTGAGTTTGCCTGAAACGCCATCGGTAGGGAGAGCATATAGCCGGGCGGCAACAGTATGTGCCCTGGGCAGCAACCCGGCTCGTCGTCCCTAACAAGCCAGGCAATACCCGCGGGCCGCCACCCATCGCTCTGTATCAATGCATCTCTCCCCAAATCCCGAGCGAGGCTTATGTCCACAGATGCGACAAGTAACGCTAAGACCAGTAGCCGGACTTTGGTTTGCATACCAGCCTCCTTTGAACTCTTACCCCTTCTCATTTTCTACCCTCCTTTTGAAAGGCATCTTTTACCACCTCAATGGCATTCTTGAGTCGCCAAATCTCTAATTCGGTGTATGATGTCTGAGCACAGGAGAATATCAGGTCCTTGCCATCAACGCTCCAATTTTGCCAGCCAACATAGCAATAAAGATACGGCTTTGATTCCCTTCCCAGATTTATACTCCTTTTTGTACTCCTGTCATAGCATCGCCACACCTTCCAATGGTCTTCAGGATAAATTACCCATCTGGATTCAACCGGATTTACCGCTGGAGAGTAATTTTGAATATAGTAAAAGGAGTCATTATGAAATATGTCAAAAAATCCAATGGTGGGAATTGCATATACCAGGATTGTTGCTGTGTCGCCCCAGAAGCGTTTGAAATAAAGATATGTGTGGTATGCACGGTAAAGTGGATTCCATTCTACACTTGCCCAAAACATACCATCACCATTCCCATTGAGCGAAATCCCGCAGAAGGTCGAGGTTGGCAGAGGGATGGACTCTATGAAGGTGCCGGACGTCTCAATTAATAACGCATAATGTGCCTTGTGATTTGGATTCCAGGCTTCAATAAGCAATCTCATCCCGTCTCGGGAAAGGTCCAAATCCACCGCATTTCCGGAAAATAAACACCTTTCTGACTTCTCAGAAATGGAATAGACATACACATTACCTTGCAATATACCTTGAATCCATCCTGCCTCCTGTAAGGGAGGTGGCCAAGTGTGACTGCAGGGGTAAAATATTGTATCCTCAATATAGTAAAGGCGCTCGCCATCAGGAGAAAGAAACGGGCTGAAGAGCCAGTGGTGAGACTGACCCCTCTTCAACAGAAGTTCAAAGTTTGGATTGGTAAGATACGGGTCCGTGTAATCTGGAAACTTACAGCCGAAAAGGATAAGGCCAGAGAGAAAACTAAAGATAAGCCAGAGGGCTTTCTTCATCTTTTCTCCTTTTTGCCTTCATTTTAATTATACCCCCCCCAAGCCCTTTGTCAAGCAACATCCATCTGTGCTCTTTGCTTCAAACTTGCCATCTTTCATCTGCCCATTAACCCCGCCACCGATCCGGCCGGTGTTCTGGTTGTCATGCCGGAACTTGGGCCAGGGGCTGTCGGCAAGAGATGATGAACCCTGAATTGCATAAAGGTAGCCATCCCCTGACCCGATATAAACTGTGCCATCCGAACCAATAGCAGGTGAGGACGCGACCCAGTCCTCGGTCTGGAAGCGCCATTTGAGGGTGCCATCCGGGTTCAAGGCATAGAGGCATCCCGCGCAGCATCCAGCCTCTGCCCCAAAATACACTGTGCCGTCCGAACCAATAGCAGGAGAGATGAACCCAAACACTCCACCAGTTTGAAACCGCCATTTTAGAATTCCATCACTGATTATAAGAAGGCAGGGTCTTGACCAGTCTGAGAGCCCGCCACTTTTATCCTGTGCCTGCGCCCTGACCTGATAGTTTCCTGATTTAGACCAGATATGGCTCATAACAACAGTTTCACCCGCTGGCACAAACGGACTCCAATCCGATGTGTCCCCATCAGCCCACAAAAACCGAAATGAGACACTGTCACCATCAGGGTCAAGGGTAAAGACGCTAAACTGATAGGGAATATTTGGCCCTCCAATGGAAACACCCGCTGGTGGCTCTGGAGTCTGGGGCGGACGGTTTTTAATGCAGGCAACAAATCCGGTTACTATCAAAAGCAAAATCCTAAACCAGCCGTTTTTACTCATTATGCCGCCTCATTTTAATTATACCCTCCCAAGCCCTTTGTCAAGCAGTTGTATGAGTTAAATCCCTGTGCGCCATTTTGGTCTACGGATTTTCCCTCTTGTCGGGCAAGGCTTCAGCCTTACATTTTTAACCTTTACCTCTTGCATATAGATTGCCACGCCCCCTTCGGACAGTTCCAGGTTCTTAGTTCCAAGTCCACAGTTCTCCGAACCACGAACCAGGTTGGTCGCTCGGAATGACAAAAGAGAAAGTCGGAATGAGGGGCTTAATCTGCTTGTCTGCGTGCCTCTGCTGTGTCTTCTGTCCCCGGTCTTCCGTCTCCGCCATCTGACTTCTGATGCCTCCAATCTGCTATCACCCCTGTGTTAAACCAGTAGAAAAGGGCAGGGTTACCCCAGGGGTAACCCCCATCAAAATAGGTAAATGACCGATGCTCTCTGACTGTAACAGCACAAAATAGCGTTGCCCATCAGCAGAAAAGATTTTCCAAGATGACCCTTCTTTTCAGGTGTTACTCAACCGGAAAAAATCTGCCGGGTTCTACAAGGAGCCATCTGCTAAAAGAACAAAAATCAGCAACAACCTTAATCTCGCCAACCGGCATTTTGCCGCTTTTGGCAGGTTTTGTGGATATAACAATTTAAGTGAATAAAGCAGGAGAACCAGTTTTAATCCGTTACCACCGCATTATTGATGAGGAGTTCGCCTTTTCCTTTCCTTTTTGGCTATTTTTTCCTTGAAACTTGGCGCCAGCCGCTCAATTATCATCTCATCCGGTTCTGGCTGTCTTTCTGAATAAGAAAAGCATCCTGCAAGTTTTGCTGCTGCCATCTCTGCCTTTGTTTCGTCTGTGGCATAAACCTCTGCGAGCACCTCGCCTTTATTTACCCTGTCACCAACCTTTTTCAGGAAAACAAAACCTGCGCCCGGGTCAACTTTGTCTTCAAGTTTTTTTCTGCCCAGACCGATTTGAAGACCCAATAATCCAACCTGCCGGGCATCAATCGCCCGGATATAACCCGAATCTTCTGCGAGCGTCTCCCTTTTATGCCGTGCCAAAGGCAGAAGTTCAGGGTTATCCACAACCTTGGGATTACCACCCTGAGCCGCAATCATCTCCTGAAACTTCTTTAACGCCCTGCGCGTGACCAGCGCCCTTAACAAGAGCCTTCTTGCCTGCTGCCTTTTTTTGGCAATGCCGGCAATTAACAGCATCTCCTCACCCAAAGATAATGTCACCTCCATCAGGTCTTCAGAACCTTTTCCCCCCAGCGCCGCAAGCGCCTCTCTCACCTCAAGGGAGTTTCCCACCATTTTACCCAAAGGCTGGGACATGTTGGTGATTAATGCCACCACCTTTTTCCCCATTGCTGTGCCGATTTCCACCATCAACCCTGCGAGTCGCCGCGCCTGACGCGCCCGCTGCATAAACGCACCGCTGCCGGTCTTAACATCCAGCACAACCCCATCAATTCCCTCTGCCAGTTTTTTTGCCATAATGCTGGCGGCAATCAGTGGAATAGAGTCAACCGTGGCAGTTACATCGCGTAAAGCATAAAGTTTTCTGTCTGCCGGGCAAAGCTCATCGGTCTGACCGATAATCGCTGCGCCCACCCGCTCCAACACCTGATAAAACTCCTTGAGCGTGAGATTGGTCCTGAACCCGGGTATTGACTCCAGTTTATCAAGAGTCCCGCCAGTATGACCGAGACTTCTCCCTGAAGCCATCGGCACAACCACACCGCAGGCTGCCACCAGCGGTGTCAGAACCAGTGAAACCTTGTCGCCGACACCGCCGGTTGAATGCTTGTCCACCTTTACGCCCTTAATCCCGCTCAAGTCCAGCACCTGTCCGGATGCCATCAGCGCCCGGGTCAGGGCAATTGTCTCGATTTTGCTCATCCCGTGCAGATAAACCGCCATGAGAAAGGCGGACATCTGGTAATCCGGGATTTCACCTCTGGTGTAAGATTTAACCAGCCAATCGATCTCTTCTTCGGTCAGCCTGCCCCGCTCTTTCTTACGCTGGAGCAGGGATAAAAACTCCACTTGTCAAAACGGGATTATCCGAAACGCCGCCCCATAAACTTGCCACCCTTGACCAGCCCTTCATAATGACGCATCACTAAGTGCGCCTCAATCTGCTGGAGAGTGTCAAGTGCGACGCCAACAATAATCAGGAGGGTGGTGCCGCCAAAATAGAATGGCACCCGGAATGCGCTCATCAAACCCCAGGGCAGAAGTGCAATTACCACCAAAAACAGCGCGCCGGGCAAGGTCAAAAGGGATAGGCTGCGGTCAATATAGGTGGCGGTCTTTTCGCCGGGCCTGATACCAGGAATAAAACCGCCATAACGCTGCATATTTTCCGCCAGGTCCCGCGGGTTGAACACGATTGATGTGTAAAAATAGGTAAAGAAGATAATCAGTGCAGCAAACAAGAGGTTATAAAGCCAGCCCCCAGGTGAAAGGAACTGCTGCAGCCAGTTGAGAAACGGCAGTTTCAAAAAGGTCGCAAAAGTAGAAGGAAAGACTATCAGACTCTGGGCAAAGATGATGGGAATCACACCCG
>CAZNRV010000182.1:0-1752 GCA_964575495.1 uncultured bacterium | reverse complement strand
GCCTGCATCACTACCAGCCCGTCAAGCCCGCTGATGGGCAAAACCTCTCCCTTGCGCAACTGGGCAAACCCCTGCAACACCCTTCGCTTGGCATTCATTATCCTAATCGTCTCTGCCAGGCGCTCTGATGTTACCTTGGTGCCGGACAAATCCTCCAGTTTCTGCCTGAACTCCTCCACCGCTTGGCGCCAGAGGTCAAAGTCAATTTTCTCCTTCTTCTGCGGCACCTCCATCACATGGAAATTCACCCTGGTGGCAAGAATCTCCCAGGTCTTCTTCTTGGCATCGCAGGTGGTTTCACCAACCGCCAGACTTTTTATCGGCCCATACGGACAGGTCTTGGAAAAAGCCAGCCCGAGGGTTGATTTCACTAACGGGCAGATGTCCCGGGGAAACATCTTTTCCGCATAGGGAATTGAAGCCTGAATCCCGCCGCAGAGTGCAATCGGCACAGTATTGGCAGCCATTGCCAGTTCCTCAGGCACATAGATGCAGAAGGTGCCGACCACCTTCCTGCCTTTTTTCTTTTCCTCAACCAGTTCTGCCACCCGCCTGCCATGAGCCTCGTGGAGAACCTGGTCAAAATATGCCATTTCCTTCGGTCGGTTCTTCTGAACACCTACCGTCTGCTCAAACAGCCTTGCCATCGACAAAAGCATCTCATCATGCAAGGAAACATCCAGCCCCAGTTCCTTCAGCAACTGATTATACTCGGACATATCCAACTCCCTTCAGGGCAGTTCTGCCTCTAATTCCTACTTCTGCCCGATATAAAAGCCTCTGCCGACCTGATGGTTATGCGCCGCATCCCGCCACAGGTTCACCAGATTCACCGCAAACTTGAACAGGTCTTCACCAAAGTTCTGCAATATGGTCGGCTTCAACTCCTGCTCCACCTTCACCTTATATTCGTCAAAGCATTTGGCGAACTCATCGGTCTGGTCCTGCGCCTCAAGGATTTTAAAACCCGCCTTTTTCAAAACCCCCTGCCAGCCCTCAAAGGTCTCCATATACGGAAACGCCATTGACTCATAAAGTTTTGCCAGCAGGTCCTCTTCAACTTTGCCGGTTATCACCCAGTCGGTCAAGCCAATCTTGCCGCCCGGCTTCAGAACCCGGTAGCACTCCCGTGCCAGCAGGTCCTTGTCGGTAACATAGCACCACGCCTCCTGACCCCAGACCACATCAAAGGTGTTTGCCTTGAACGGCATATCCAGGGCGTTACCCTCAACATAGGTTATCAGATGGTCAAGACCAGCCGCTTTTGTTCGCTCCCGTGCCTTTTCCAGCATGGTCTTGGTGAAGTCAAGGCCGGTCACCTTCACGCCGTACTTCTGGGCAAGCTGTCTTGCCGGCGCCCCTAATGCGCTGCACACATCCAGAACCTGCATCCCGGGCTTCAAACCTAAAGCCTGAGCCAGCCGGTCAGTCGCCTCTGGCCCGCCGGAATGAATCTGCTCACCCATCACCGCTTCCCAGAGCAGCCCGCCCGGACCATCATAAACCTCCTGCACATCCTTACCGGTATAGTCGTATCTCTTTGCCATTGGACCTCCTTTGGTTTTTAGGGTTTATTAAGGTTAAAAAAGGTTCTTTTGTTATATCCCTGACCGGCAAAGCATTGGCAATGCCCTGACCCAATATTCGCACAACCCGGCTCCTCCACGGGCAGACCGCCCGAAGACCGGCGTTCATCTCCTGCCTCCTGAATGCTCGTTGAACCCGGACCTATGACCGGTCAGAGAATTTTTA
>CAZNRV010000181.1:0-15392 GCA_964575495.1 uncultured bacterium | reverse complement strand
AATTCAACCTGTACATTATCTTTTTTGATTATGATTTTAATCTGGTATAAATCCTCAGATTTTTCAAACTCATCTAATAGTAATTGTAAAGCTTTAATATTCTTCTTACCTAAATCTAGGCATACTTCCTTTGTAGATGTTCCTCCTGTCATATTTTTTACAGTTTTGTCATTCAGACCGCCGAACCACAGAAGTTTAAATTTATTCTCTTTTCCTCTCTTTTTAGAAGTGTCTTCTAAAAGTTTTTCAAGCCAATTGTCACCGCTTCTTTTATATTCAAAAACCTCTGAAATTAGCCCCTGTGCCTTATCAATGAATCTTTTATTTATTGTTGCAAGAACATAGGTTCTATAATCTTGTCCTGTAAGAATAGAGAAAATTATTTTGCTAATAAATTCTCTCATGTTCTTACCTCTTTATTTTTATGTCTTCAGCTATCGTTTCTATCGCCTCAGTGACCTTATCAACATTCTTTAATAACCTCTCGTTTGAAGGTTTCCTACCTCTAATAGAAGTGCCTTGGCATTTCTTTATTTGCTCTCTAAATCCTAACATTTGCTCCCCTACAACATCAGAAACAAAATTATCATCCTCTGCGGAAATATTTACATCTTCCAGTTTTCGCATTACAAGAATATATTCGTCATCAATTTTCCCTATATCTGCACTTGTATACTTTCTTGTTTTGTCAATATTTCTAAAAATTGCTTTTATTGGCTTAAATCCTATCCTTTTACCCATTTCTGCAAAAAATTTATGGCTTTCAATCAATTCATACTCCAAACTGGAGTTTCCAACCACGATTACGCATAATTTATCTTTTTTCAAGACTCTATTCATCTCTATCATTGAACGAAGCATATCTCCTAAATACTCCGAAAGTAGTCTAAATCTATTATTAATGAAATGAGAATGTCCCCCTATCTCATGTTTTCTAAATAAGTCAAAATCCATTCCAAGCCAAAGCATGTTATACATGTGGGCTCTATAATAATCCAACGCATTTACATAGGGAGGTGAAGTTACTATTAAGTCTATTGAGTTAGTTTCCACTCCTAATTTCCTTGCATCGCCACAAATTACTCTTACTTCTGGAACATTTTTAACAATTTTAGCCATTTTATTTAGTTCTTTCTGCATACATTTTACTTTTTTCAGAAATATATCATCAACATCAATTCCATTGCCATTTTCTACCAATGACCATATTGTTGATGATAAAGCAACCCTTCCAAAATCAAATAAATCATTATGCCATTCGTCTCTTATCTCCAATAGAGTTTCACGGATACATTCTAATTTTGAGATTACAACTCTGTTGAAAATTTTACTTACCTTTCTATTAGGCAAATTATTAATTCTTTCATCAACCCTTCTATAATCTAAGTCCAAATATCGTTTCATAACTGCTAATTTTTTATTAAAATATTTGAACTCACTTTCATCAATCAGAGTAGTCTTTACTTTGGTTATTAAGGTTGCAAGCGGATTAAGATCATTGCCGATAGAGTTTCGGTTATTTAAAAATGCTTCTACCAATGCCGTCCCGCATCCACACATCGGGTCTAAAACTGTTTCATTCTCTTTTGTAAACAATTTGATGAAACTCAAGGGTATTTGAGGTATAAACCTTGCTGGGTAAGAATGAAATGTATGTGTAAGATATTGTGTCCTAAAATCCTGAAAATCCCAATCAATTTTATCTAAAATTTTAATAGCATCCTGAAAAGAACACTCTTTGTTGATAAGTTCCAAATATTCCTGCTCCGGATTTTTTATTTCCAAGAGTGTTTCCTGCCGATCACCGTATAACATATTTTCTTCTACTTCTCATTATAGTATTTTTTTTCCATATTTTAAATCCTTTGCCAAACCGCCATGCCGAATTTCATATAACTGTTTGCGGATAAAAGAAGTTACCGAAGGCAATCTTATTATTCTTTGCGTGCATTCAAAGTCCAATAAGGACATCAATTAAATTTATGATTACAACCTGTTAAAGTCAAGGTTTGGCAGATGGGGCGCTGGTGGCAGCACTTTTACTCGCTTATAAATTGCCACGGCACTGCGTGCCTCGCAATGACGTTTACTTTCAGTCATTCCGAGCCCGTCAGGGCGAAGGAATCTCTTTGCGTATAATCCTGCTTTGGCGCTTATAGATTGCCACGCACCTTCGGAGAGTTCTTTGTTCTTAGTTCCAAGTTGCCAGTTTTCAGAACTACGAACCAATAACCCAGAACTACGAACCAACTTTACCTTAACCTCAACCCTGTCATTTTTTCGGGAAAAGTCAGGTCTAAGTGTATATAAAAATACACTAAATGCAATCGGGAAATAATGCTCTATTATATTGAAATTCAATGAATTATGCGAAATTTCCCAAATTTCAGACCCAATCCCCCCCACCATCCCCCTGATTGTTTTTCAGGTTGTATTTTATGTTGCCTTGAAGGCGGTTTTCAGGGTTGTTTTTATGGCGATGGTGAGCAGGGCTTTTGCGGTTGCAGTAGCGGCTATTTTTCAAGTGGCACAAGGGTTTGTGATTGAGGTTTTTCTGAATGTCATATCTCAGGTTGGAATCGGGGCTGGTTCTATGCTCAGAATAGGGGTTATTTAAGAGATAGCGGTTTATTCAGCGGTGGGTATTTTGTGTGTTGCGGTTTCTGTTTTAAATTGACCAGAGGGGGTGGAAGTAATATTATTTGGCAAATGGTTAATGAGTTCAGTCAGCGCCGGAGGATGATGGTTGAGGAGCAGATTGTTGCCCGCGGGATAAGGGATAAGCGGGTTCTTGATGCGATGGTGAAGGTGCCGAGGCATCTTTTTGTGTCCGAGGGTTTTGTGCATCAGGCTTATGAGGATTATCCTTTGCCAATCGGTCACGGGCAGACCATTTCCCAGCCGTATATTGTGGCGGCAATGACCGAGGCGCTGCAGGTTGAGAAGGGGCATAAGGTTTTGGAGATTGGCACCGGTTCAGGTTATCAGACCGCTGTTCTTGCCGAACTGGCAGAGATGGTTTATACGGTTGAGATTATTGAGGAGCTGTCCTTGGCGGCGCGGCTGGTTCTGAATCGGCTTGATTATCGGAATATCAGGTTCAAGGTTGGTGATGGGAATGAGGGGTGGGAGGAGTTTGCGCCGTTTGACAGGGTGATGGTGACAGCAGCAGCAGAAAATATTCCTTACAGTCTGGTTGAGCAGATGGTTGAAGGTGGCAGGATGGTGTTGCCGGTGGGCTCATATGGGGGTCAGAGTTTGGTCTTGGGTGTGAGGCATAAGAAGCGGCTGGTGCAGCGGCAGCTGATGAGCGTTGTTTTTGTACCTTTGGTCAAAGGCAAGCCTTCTGTTGACTGAAGATGATATTAGTTTATATTGTCTTTTAACGGGGCGTAGCGCAGTTGGTTTAGCGCGCTTGGTTCGGGACCAAGAGGTCGCTGGTTCAAATCCAGTCGCCCCGATTTCAATATGATAAATAAGGCACAACTGAATAAGGTCAAGCCGTTTATCTCCGCTCAGCAGGTCAGGCGCAGGGTCAAGGAGCTTGCCGAGGAGATTTCCCAAGATTATGCGGGCAAAGAGGTTCTTTTAGTCGGGCTGCTCAAGGGTGCGTGGGTTTTTCTTGCTGACTTAATAAGGCATCTCACTGTGCCGGTGCAGGTTGATTTTATGAGCGTTGCCAGTTACGGTTCAAGGACAGAGTCAAAAGGTGCGGTCAAAATTGAGCTTGATTTGAGGTCAGGGGTGAGGGGCAGGGATGTTTTGGTTGTTGAGGATATCCTTGATTCCGGTTTGACATTGAGTTTTATCATAAGGAGGCTAAAGCGACGCAAGCCCAAGAGTCTGAAGCTGTGCGTTCTCTTGGACAAGCCGGCAAGGCGCAGGGTTTTAGTCAAGCCGGACTATGTAGGGTTTGTGGTGCCCAATAGGTTTGTTGTGGGTTATGGTGCGGATTTTGCTGAGCGGTTCCGGCAGTTGCCTTATATCGGCTACATTGAGGAGGAAAAATGAAGAAGTCCGTTTCGGGTTTTCAGCAGTGGCAGGATTTTCTGAAGGTGGCAAGGGGAGAGGCAGAGGCGGATATAGTCTTGGGCAATGGTCAGGTGGTTGATGTCTTTACCGGTGAGGTGCGGCGGGCAGATGTGGCGATAAAACAGGGCAGAATTGCCGGGGTGGGCGATGGTTATAAAAGGGCAAGGGCGTTTATTGATGTTAACGGGCTTTTTGTGGCGCCGGGGTTTATTGACGGTCATATCCATATTGAGAGTTCTCTTTTGTCTGTGAGCGAGTTTGTCAGGCTCTGCCTTGTTCACGGGACGACCGCGGTTGTCTGCGACCCACATGAGATTGCCAATGTATTAGGTGTCAGAGGTGTTGAGTATATCCTCAAGGCAAGTGAGGGTATGCCCTTTGATGTTTTTGTGATGGCGCCTTCGTGTGTGCCCGCAACCGGGATGGAGAGTTCTGGTGCAAAAATTGATGCTGAGGCGATTGCGCGGCTGTTAAAGCACAGGCGGGTTATCGGTCTGGCAGAGGTGATGAACTACCCTGCGGTGGTGTTGGGCGATGAGGAGATTCTGAGCAAGTTGCAGGTTGCGCAGGGTGCGGGCAGGGTCATTGATGGGCATGCGCCCGGTTTGAGCGGTGCGCTCCTGCAAGCTTATGCCGGTGCGGGGATTGGTTCTGACCATGAGTGTGTTGGACCGCGGGAGGCACGGGAGAAGATGCGGGCAGGGATGAAGATTTTCATCCGTGAGGGTTCGGCAGCACACAACCTTGATGCGCTTTTGCGGCTGGTAAATGACTTCTCGCTCAGGCGGTGCTGCCTTGTTTCAGATGACCGGCATCCTCAGGATTTGCTTTTGGAAGGACACCTAAATGCGGTTCTGCGCCGGGCAGTTGCTTTAGGCTTGAATCCGGTTGCTGCGATTCAGCTGGTGACACTTAATCCGGCTGAACACTTCCGGCTTGATAAAAGGGGCGCAGTTGCCCCTGGTTTTATTGCCGACCTGGTGGTGCTTGAGAGTTTAAACACGATGCGGGTGAGGATGGTGCTGAAACAGGGTAAGGTGGTTGTCAGGGAGGGCAGAGTGCTGGTGAAACTGCCGGTGGTGAAGGATAAACGGGTGATGGGAACGGTGCGGTTAAGAAAGATGAGTGTGAAGGATTTTGCGATTAAGGCTGAAGGTGATTTGTGCAATGTTATTCGGGTAGTTCCAGGACAGATTATTACCGAGAAACATATCCAGAAGCCAACGGTTTCCAATGGTTATGTGATTGCTGATACCGAGCGTGACCTTTTGAAGGTGGTGGTGATAGAAAGGCATAAGGCAACGGGTAGGATGGGCAAGGGGCTGGTTGCCGGGTTCGGGTTGAAAAAGGGTGCGTTGGGGACAACGGTTGCCCATGATGCGCATAATATGATTATTGTGGGCACCAATGATAAGGATATGCTCTTTGCCGCACGGGCGCTTGAGAGAATGGGTGGGGGTTATGTGGCGGTGGCTGATGGCAAGGTGAGGGCAGGTCTGGCGCTGCCGATTGGTGGTCTGATGTCGGATAAACCGGCAGAGGAGGTAGTGTCAAATATCAGAAAACTTCTTGAAAAGGCGCATATCTGGGGTTCAAGGCTTGAGAACCCGTTCATCACCCTTTCGTTCCTTGCTCTGCCCGTAGTTCCGGAGTTGAAACTGACCGATTGGGGTTTGATTGATGTCAACCGGTTTAAGCGGATTGAACTGTTTGTCAAGAAATAGGTTCTTTGTTGGCATCATCGGTGCGGGCGAGGCTGATGCCGGACTGACGGAATTGGCAAGGGCAGTAGGTAGGGGTATTGCCGAGATGGGTGCGGTTCTGGTCTGTGGCGGGATGGACGGGGTAATGAGCGCTGCCTGTCAGGGCGCAAAGGAAAAAGGGGGTGTGACGGTTGGGATTCTGCCCGGCGCTGAAAAATTTGAGGCAAACCCTTATGTTGATATTGCCATTGCCACCGGTCTGGGTGAGGCAAGGAATCTCGTCATCATTCGCACCGCAGATATATTGGTGGCGATTGGTGGCTCTTACGGCACCCTTTCTGAGATTGGCTTTGCCCTGAAGATGGGCAAGCGGGTTATTGGACTTAAAACCTGGCAAATTGATGGTATAATTCAGGCAAATTCTATAGAACAGGTTCTAAGATTAATAAAACAAAAGGAGCATAGATGAGTAAGGAGTTTTTGAACTTTATCAATGGCAAATATGTCCGGGCAAAATCAGGCAAAACCTATGAGAACAGGAATCCGGCAGATACAGATGACTTGATTGGGAATTTCCCTCTTTCCGGTCCTGAGGATGTTAATGAGGCGGTTGCGGCGGCAAAGGCGGCATATCGGAAATGGCGCTCGGTTCCTGTGCCTCAGCGCGGAGAGATAATTCGCAGAGCAACCGAGATTCTGATTAAGCGCAAGGAGGAATTGGCAAGGTTGATGACAAGGGAGATGGGTAAGGTTTTAAAGGAGACAAGGGGTGATGTTCAGGAGGCGATTGATACCGGTCTTTATGCTGCTGGTGAAAGCCGCAGGCTCTGGGGCAAGTTTGTGCCCAGTGAACTGCCTAATAAGATGGCATTTGTTATGAGGCAGCCGATGGGCGTCTGGGGTATGATTTGTCCGTGGAACTTTCCGATGGCGATTCCATCCTGGAAGCTTTTCCCTGCCCTAATCTGCGGCAATACCACAGTAATCAAGCCCGCAACCCTGACACCAGCATCGGTGCATGAGTTTGTTTCCTGTCTGAATGAAGCGGGGTTACCACCTGGAGTGGTTAATCTTGTTTATGGTGAAGGTAGTGTTGTGGGTGAGGCGCTCTTGAACCATCCTGATGTCTGCGGAATTTCCTTTACCGGCTCATCCGCAGTTGGCAAGAGGATTGCCGAGGTCTGCGGCAGGCAACTGAAGCGGTGCTCACTTGAACTCGGAGGCAAGAACGGTCAGATTGTTCTGGATGATGCGGACCTGAACCTGGCTCTTGAGGGTGTTATCTGGGGTGCGTTTGGCACCACTGGTCAGCGCTGCACCGCAACCTCAAGACTGATTCTTAAACAGGGTATCTATGATAAATTCCTGGAAATGGTAATTGAGCGCGCCGAGAGGATTGTGATTGGTAATGGATTGGATGAGAAGGTGGAGATGGGACCATTGGTGAGTGAGGCTCAACGAAGGGCAGTTCACAGTTATGTTGAGATTGGCAAAAAGGAAGGGGCAAAACTGCTTTGTGGCGGTGAGGCATTGAGGGGTGGTGATTACGATAAGGGCTATTTTTATCCTCCAACAGTTTTCGGTGATGTGAAGCCGGATATGCGCATTGCCCAGGAGGAGATATTTGGTCCGGTGCTTTCGGTTATCAGGGTTAAGGATTTTGATGAGGCGATAGCTGTTCTCAACAATACCTCTTACGGTCTTTCCTCTTCAATTTATACCCGGGATGTGAATCTGGCGATGAAGGCGATTGAGCGGATTGAGGCGGGGATAACCTATGTGAATGCACCCACAATCGGCGCAGAGTGCCATCTGCCCTTTGGTGGTGTGAAGGATACCGGTAATGGACATCGTGAAGGCGGGTGGACCGCTTATGAAATCTTCTCGGAACTGAAGACGGTCTATATTGACTACTCCGGCGCGCTGCAGAAGGCGCAGATTGATACGGCAAAGGATTAAATTACAGGAGCAAATACGGCAAAGGTAATAGAGGCTTCAGAACTAACAAAGGATTTCAAGGGTTTTGTTGCGGTTGGCCGTGTCTCCTTTACGGTTGAGACCGGTGAGATATTCGGATTCTTGGGTCCGAATGGCGCGGGCAAGACAACAACGGTGAGGATGCTTTGCACACTGACGAAGCCCAGTTCAGGAATGGGGTGGGTTGCTGGGTGCGATATTATGAGTGAGCAGAATCGGGTGCGCCGGGCAATCGGAATTATCTTTCAGGACCCTTCGCTTGATGACCGTTTGACCGCAAGGGAGAATTTAAGGTTTCATGCGCTCGTCTATAAGGTGCCCAAGACCGAACTGAAAGGTCGGATTGAGCGCGCACTTGAGTGGATGGAGCTTTCCTCAAGGGCTGATGACCTGGTGCGTAACTTTTCCGGTGGGATGAAGCGCAGGCTGGAGATTGCCCGCGCGCTCTTGCATACACCCAGGGTGCTTTTCCTTGATGAACCCACACTCGGTCTTGACCCCCAGACCAGAAACCGCATCTGGGAAAGGCTCTTGGAGTTGCGCCAGGAGCACAATATGACCCTTTTCCTTACTACCCATTATATGGATGAGGCAGAGTATTGCGACCGGATAGTAATAATTGACCACGGCAGGATAATTGCCCTGGACACGCCGGCAAATCTCAAGGCACAGATGAAGGGGGACCAGGTTTTCCTCTCTACGGTTGATAACAAAAAGGTGGTTCTTGAGATTGAAGAGCGTTATGGCATCAAGGCGGAATCTGACCGGGATAAGGTTTGGTTTCAGGTTCAGGATGGCGCGCTCTTTGTTCCGAAACTTGTGCGGGAGTTGAGTGTGCCGGTGCTTTCGGTTTCAGTGCGCCAGCCGACCCTGGAAGATGTCTTTCTCAAACTGACCGGCAGGGAGATAAGGGATGAAGAGGCAAGCGGTCAGGAGAAGCTGAAAGGGACACTGCGACGGATGGGAAGGGCTTGGCGTTAGGAGAATTTATGATTGACCTTGCCTGTATATATATGGTGTGGCTCAGGGATGTCATCAGGTATTTCCGGGAAAAGAGCCAGTTTTACGGCTCGATGACCAGACCGGTGCTCTGGCTTTTCATCCTTGGGCTGGGTCTGCGCGGTGGTTATCAGCAGGTTGGTAATGTCAACTACACCCAGTTCATATTCCCTGGCATTGTGGCGATGACCAGTATCTTCACCTCAATTCAATCCGCAATCTCAATCATCTGGGACCGGGAATTCGGCTTTCTTAAGGAGATTCTCGTTGCGCCGGTGCCGCGCACCTCAATTGTTATTGGCAAAGGCTTTGCGGGCACAACCCTTTCTCTTATCCAGGGGTGCATCATCCTTTTACTTGCCCCATTGGTGCGGGTTAAACTGCCGTTAATCAACATTCTGCCCCTGCTTTTGGTGATGGCGGTAATGTCATTTGCCCTGACCGGAATAGGGATTGTGATTGCGGCGCGGATGACCTCGTTTCAGGGGTTTGGTACTATAATGAACTTTGTCATTATGCCGATGTGGTTTTTGAGCGGTGCGCTCTTTCCAATGAAGGGCATCCCCTGGTGGCTAAATATCTTAGTGCGCATCAACCCTTTGACCTATGGCGTTGACCTTGTGCGCAGGCTGGTCTTAGGCTTTTCCTTTTACCCTTTATGGTTTGACCTCGGTTTTCTTATTATTTTCAGCGTAATCACCACTGTAGCCGCAGTCTACTTCTTTAATCGCGGGGAATATTGACTTTGAGTTTCTTAATAAAAGTGTAGAAACTGGGTATTCTCAACCCGGATAATAAATAAGTATCCTCGCGGGCCTTCTTTAAAAGATTTCCTGTTGGACAGGGGCAATAGAATTGCTAAAATTGACACCTTCGCAATGGCAGAAAACAACCACAACTCTCTTCAGCCAATTATCTCCATCCGGCTGCCCAAAACCTTTGCCGCATTTCGACACAGAAACTTCCGGCTTTATTGGGTGGGCAATATGGTCTCTTTTACCGGCACCTGGATGCAGAACATTGCCAAAAGCTGGCTGGTGCTTTCGGTTACCAACTCCGCCTTTTTTGTCGGCTTGGACACGACATTGAGCTGGCTGCCGGTTTGGCTGGTCTCCCTGCCGGCGGGTGTGCTTGCTGACCGGTTCAACAAGCGCAACCTGATGATTCTCACCCAGTCGGCGCTCGCCTTTTTTGCCCTGATTCTCGCCATCCTTACTTGGATGAGGGTTATTACCATCTATCACATCCTTACCATCTCCTTTCTTGCCGGAATCTTCGTTGCCCTGAATGCGCCGGTTGCCCAGACCCTGATACCGGAACTGGTTGAGCGCCAGGATGTCTTAAATGCCATTGCCCTCAACTCCTCAATGTTCAACACCGCCCGGATGATTGGGCCAGCAATTGCCGGTTCACTGCTCGCATTTTCCGGACCCGCCCCCATCTTTGCCATCAACGCCGCCAGTTTTTTGGCCATTATTATCGCCCTTGCCTTTATTCAACTGAAAAAGAGCGCCAACGGAAACACAAACATTGAGCCGATTCGGACTCAACTTCTTTCGGGCTTGCGCTTTGTCGGTTCCCATCCGGATATCAGAATCCTGCTCATTATGGTCGGGGTATTCTCATCCTTTGGTATTGCCTATATCCCATTGATGCCGGTTATTGCCCGTGATGTCCTGCATCAGGGTGCGCATGGCTATGGCTTGATGATGACCGCGCTTGGTGCTGGTGCGGTAACTGGCGGCCTTACCCTTGCCAGTTTAAGTAAGACTCGCCATCGGGGAAAAATCCTCTTAGCCGGGACACTCGGGCTTGGTCTGCTCGTAATTCTTTTTTCCCTGTGCCGGAGTTACCAAATGGCACTGCTCCTATTGGTTTTCATTGGCTTCTGCCAGACCAGCATTGCCGCTTTGTCCAACACCCTGATTCAGACCCTCTCACCCGATTATATCCGGGGCCGGGCGATGAGTGTTTTTTCCCTTTTCTTCAATGGAATGTTTCCGGTCGGCAGTCTGATTGCCGGCTCAATCGCTCAGGCAAAAGGTGCCTGCTTTGCCCTTTTAATCAGCGGCATTGTCATCCTAATCAGTTTTGTCGCGGTCAACCTCCTCCGGCCCCAGTTGCGCCGGATTTAATTTTACCGCAAATCCTGTAACGCCCTTTTTGCCTTTTCAAAATCCGGGTCAAGACGCAGAACCTCCTGCCAGTAAAAATGGGCTGAATCGGTTTTACCTTCATAGTAATAGACCAGCCCGAGATGGAAAAGCGCCATCGTAAATGTGGGGTTTATCTTCAGCGCCTGTTCATAACAGAACCGTGCCTGTGCCAAATCCTTTTTTGTGAGGTTGATGTTACCCAGGTTGTTCCAGGCTTCAACACCATAAGGGTCAAGTTCAACCACCCGCCGGAACAAACTCTCTGCCTGAGGCAGGTCTCCCGCATTTGCAAAAACATTGCCCGCAACCCCGTAGGCATCAGCCTCATCAGGATGGAGCCTGACCGCTGCCTCGGCAATTCTCTTCGCTTCATCAATGCGGTTCTGTTCTAATAGCATTGTCGCCTTTAATGAAAGGATGTTTGTTGCCGAGTCCAGCATCAGGGCCCGGTCAACCTCCTTCTCCGCCTCCTTTAACCAGCCCTTCTGATAATAGCCGGTCCCGGCAACAAAATGGTTCTGAGCCGGGTCGGCAACTCTGCCGGTACCGGCAAGGTTGAGATTGAAAATAACCAGCGCGAGGAAAAAGATTCCACTCGCAATCACCCGCTCCCTGAAACTGACCTTTGCCCAGCCTCTTAAACCGGCAACTGCAAACAGAAGATAAAACGGCACAACCGGCAACCGATAACGGGCGGTGACAAAAAAGGGGATAAAGGAAACCGCATACGCACCCATAAAAAGATAAACCGGCAGCAACCGCCGCCACCCTCGCCGGGTGAGATAAATACCGGCAAGGGCAAATGGCAGAACCAGCCCGAAAGGAAACTTCAGCAACGGGGTCGCAAACAAAAGCCAATCGAGCCCGGTATAGCGCTTGAAAAAATACAAATCCCGGTTATTGGAAACCTCATACCCGGAAAACCAGAGATAGACCTTGCGCAGGGTCAGAGCCACCGCCTTACCCGGCTGGCTTGCCCAGAACTCAAGCCCCTTTTTCAGCCAGAACCGGTCAATCTCGGTCCCCTTCAAACTCCGGCCTGATTCAATCTCGGCAATTCGCTTGACATCATTATAACCGCCCCACCAGGTTCCCCTGGTGCCCGGAACAATTGCGGTTGTTCCGTCTGAGTATTCATTGTTACCGATATAAAAGTTTGTCCCTGCCTGCCAGGCGATGGGCACAAAACTCCTGCTCTTAAGATAATTCCTGATTGTTACCGGCACAATCGGCAAAACCACCGCCAGATAGAAAGGGACTGCCTTTTGCCACCACTTCCGCCTATGCTTGAAAACAAACCAGACCAAAAGCACCGCCACAAACAAAAGCACATTCGGCCGGGTAACTGCTGCCAGCCCGAAGAAAAATCCGGACAGAACTAAAACCCCCTTTTTACTTTCGGACCAATAAAGAAAAAGAAACCCGACCAGCAGAAGAAAAACCAGCAGCACCGGAATTAAAAGTTCGCCGTCAAAATAGATAAACAGCGGATAAACCGCCATCAGCATCCCTGCATAAAAACTGCTCTTTTGGTCAAAGACCTTTTTCCCAAGAGAATATAAAACCGCACAACTGCAACTGCCTAAAACCGCCTGTGCCATCCGGACGATAAAGAGATGAACCCCGAATACCTTATAAAGCAGGGCAAGGAAAAACGGATAAAGCGGTGCCCGGAAATAGGCATCGGCAATAAATTCCCTTTTGCTCAGAATTGCCAAAGCCCATTGATGATGATAGAGCCCGTCCATCTGTGGTGAAAAAAATAGCGGGTCATTCTGCCTTGCCTGGACCAGATAGATAACCCGGACGAGAACCGCCAGCCCGAAAATTACCAGCGCCCGCCGAAAAGCTCCTCCTTCCTTGCTCTTCGGTGATTTTTCTAATTGGCTTCTACTACGGCTTCTCTCTTTCACTTCTCAAATATGCCAAAAATGATTTACCGGTCAAGAAAGTATAATCCCTCGCCTACGAAAATTCAGTTCCAATGTCGCCTAATGTTCTGCGCATAAAAGAAGTTACCGAGGCAATTTGGGCGGAGCGTAGTGAAGCCTTTTATCCGCTGTTAGATGAAGTTACTACCCTTTATACATTAATTTCTTATACATTGCCTTACTTGAACACACCTTTCCTGTTCAGGAATTCAAAGAATTCATCATAGGATTGTTTGAGGTGGGGATATTTTCTGATTTTCTCTTTCATTCGCTGTTGATATTCTTTGCTCTGATAAAATTCTTTGAATATTTGTTCTCTAATCTCATACAGTTCTTCAGGTGTCATATCTTTTAGTTTCATGACGCATTCTTCAGTAGTATACTTAGAAAAATCTTCATGAAGCAGTAGCCCTTCTTTTTTAAATTCTTCGTATATCGCCGAACCCGGTAGAGGAGTCAAAATTCCAATTCTTAAGTCATCTATCGGTAATCTCTTTAGAAATTCCTTCGCTTCAAGTAGGTCTTGCTTTGTTTCCCAAGGATAACCAATTATTACAAATGCTCTTGTGCTAATACTTGATTGATTAGTAATTTCTAACACTGTTTTCATGGTTTCAAGATTTATTTTCTGATTAGGTTTTATCATTTGGAGCGTTTTGTCATTAATTGAGTCAATCCCATAGGCTATCCGTGAGCATCCCGCCTTTTCCATAATAGAGATAAGTTTTGACTCAACATTATCTGGTCTACACATAGCATACCAGTAGGTATTTAAATCATTCTCAAGCATTTCATTGCACAATTCTATTATCTTTCTCTTATTTAGATTGAAAGTTAAGTCAGCAAAGAAAAAGAGATTTGTGCCAAATTGATTCTGGAGTTGTTTCATCTCAGCGATTACAGAAGTTGGAGTTCTATATTTTACCGCCTTACCCCACATAGAGGGTGAACAACAAAAAGTACAATTATAAAGGCATCCTCTGGAATATAGTTCTTGTGCAACAGCATTTTGTTTACTTGGTGAAGGATAAACAAATCCTTCAATTTTACAGTCATTAAGAATAGATTTGTCTCTAAGAGGGAAAGGTAATTCATCCAAATTGTTTATCCGTTCTCTGGGGGCTGTAATTTTAACTTCTCCATCAAAATAAGCTATACCTTTTACTTTGCTGAGACTATCGCCATTCTCAATAGCATGAACAAGGTCTAAGAAGGTCTGCTCTCCTTCACCAACTACCACATAGTCTATACTTTCATCTTTAACCACAGAAGGTTCTGCAGTTGGATGATAACCTCCAAAGACTGTAATAATCTTGGGATTTAATTTTTTAATTTTATGGGTCAGACTTTTTGCAGCATCTATGTTATAAGTCACAACTGAAAATCCTACTATGTCGGGATTAAACTCAATGACTTTATCTAATAAACCTTCATCAGACATACCCCTTTGTTGAATTATTTTTACAGCATATCCTTTCTTTTGAGCCACAGCACCAATATATTCAAGGCCTAAGGGTTCAAACTGGCTATGCCTGCAATAAGAGCCGATTTCCCACAAACCTTGACTTGGTTCAATTAAAGCTACTCTCATCTTCAACGACTTAGAAGCCTTATGATTGATGGAAGTGCTTTTAAAACTTCGGTGAATAACATTATACAAAAGAAATATAACATCCAATAAACAAGACTTGTGACCTTTTCATTATTTTGTAAGATACCCGGGCCATAATAATAGCAAATTAATGCGAAAATAAAAATGAGCAATTCTATGAAAATTACTATTCTCTGCCGCCTAGGTAAACCGCCAAAAAAGAATAAGCCAAAAATAAGTCCGCCCGACACAAACATACTAAACTCTATTGTTGGTTTAATCCACCATTCAAAGTTACAATTCAATCTTATTACTCCTTTTTAGATATAAATAACCAATAAATAAACGTAATTATAGTTGATACAAGCAGTATTAAAGGAAATAGATTAATTCCAACACGGACTGAGAAGACTGAGAAGCGCCGAATAAAAAGTATCACAAAAAGAACAAAAATCAAAGGTACAAAAATCCGGGCTAAATACTTTAAGAAATCCTTACTCCTCTTTTTTATCCTCAAATCTTCTATTTTGTCTTGAAGAACATCGTATAACTTATCAAGTTCGTTTTTTTTATCAACCATAACTCTTTGCAATTCTTCTATATGAAACTCCTTTTTACCCTGTTCGTAAATTGTAACTGCCGAACCAGAACTTGTTCTATAAGTTATTGGGTCGTCTAATATTTGAATAATGAGTTTCTTTAAAGAAACAACTTTTTCTTTTTTCTCCTCCAATTTTTCTAATTGTTCCGCTGCGAGTTCTTTGTATATTTCAGAAATTTCCTCGTTCAGCCAAGCATTAGCAACTACATTTGCATGCCATTTCATCCTTAATTGGTTAAGCGTAAACTGTAAAGTAGGTCTTACTAATTCTACAATGGACTGAAATTCGATATCTTCCTCTTCATATCCATAAACTCCAATTGTTGTCCGAATGCCTAAATAAATAAAAAAGTCTTCTCTCACGAACATATTCGCCAGGATTATTTTACCGTCCCTTTTTAC
>CAZNRV010000180.1:0-8866 GCA_964575495.1 uncultured bacterium | reverse complement strand
TCTCAATGTCCGGCGGTCAAGCCCGCCTTTTGGGCAAGAACCGGTTTGAGCGGGCAATGGAGTTATGCGTACCGGCAGTTAGTGAAAAAAGGCTTTCAATTGAGTTCATCGTCAAGAATTTGTGCCGGGATTTGGGTCAGGTTGGATTTCACCCTTACCCTTTGCCTTTTTTAAGCCGGCTGGAACCGTTACCCTATGGCTATCTACCTACCGAAACCACCATCTGCCGCAACCTGACCCATTCGGTAGAAATAATGGTCGGTCCCGAACCCAATAAATCTCTTAACACTAGCATGATTTGGGTTCTTCTGGGTGCGCCGATAGCAACCCTGCCCATCCCTTTATGGATTAAGGCAGGAAAAATCCCCAAAGAACTTGACGGACATTTAAGCGCGTCCATCTGCGACGAGGCGCAAAGGTTAAGAGACTTTCTCTATCCCCTGTCCGAATTTCCCAATGCGATCAACACCTTCCGTCTCGCCCAGTGGCTTGACCACATTGCCCCGGTAGAGTCAACCATTTTTGACCTTGTCGCCCGGCACGAAAGCATCTGGGGCAGTTCGGGTCCAGACTCAACCAGCGCCGCCGTTCTGACCGAAGAAATCTGCACCCTTGTTCTCAGGACCTATCAGGACTTCTATAGCAAAATTGAGCCAGAACGAGCAACTGTTAATCCCTTTGCCCAAAAATCCTGCCCTGCGACTATTCTATACTCATCACTTGACTTACCCGGAAATGCGCGTGTCTACGATGTCAGCGGCAGAAAGGCACCTTTGCCACTTTCCTCCGGGCTTTACTTTCAATATGCCAGATATGAACCGCTAAGGGTAGTCTTCTTACGTTGACCCAAGAAGCGCCGCACCCAATGCGGCAACAAGCAATGGCATCCTTGCACATTGCACTGGTAGACCAATTGCCCGCTCTAACGCCAGCCTCATCCCCTGATTCAGGGCGGTGCCGCCGGTAAAAAGAACCTCAGGACGAACCTCCAGTCGCAGCGCCATATTCACCACCCTGGTTGCCAGTGCCTGATGCAGGCCGGCAATGATGTCCTCCCGGGGCGTATCAGCCGCAACCAGCGACAGAATCTCCGATTCTGCCATCACTACACAGAGACTTGACAGCATTACCGGTGTCTGGGAGTTAAGGCTGAGCTCGCCAAACTTTTGAATCGGTATTTTTAGCGCGCGGGCAATAAACTCAAGAAAACTACCGGTGCCGGCTGCACACCGGTCATTCATCAGAAACTCCTGAACCATACCCGCCTCGTCCATAGTCAGAACCTTGGAATCCTGGCCGCCGATATCAATCACGGTCCGGGATGATGGATGCCAGTGCCTGATGCCCCGGGCGGTAGCAGTTATCTCGGTAACGCTTTCGGTTGCAAACCTCACCGAATGGCGGGCATAACCGGTAGCCACTATGCGCTTGATTTCTGCTCGGCTTATCCCCGCCTTTTTCAGACACTGATTGAAGGTCTGTTCTGCCTGCTCTCTGGGCTTCATTCCGGTCCGGGCAACTGAATAAGCCCGTATCTCGGCGCCCATCACATCATACACGACCACCTTCGTATTGACCGAACCGACATCAATACCTGCATTCAGCATAACCCCTCCAGCTTATTTTAATGTTTGGGAAAATCATAACCGCCCACCCTTTTTACCGCCCGGACAAACGCCATCAGATTCTCTTTTGGCGTTGCCAGCGGCACCTCGCAGCCGGTTGCCGCCACATAGCCGCGGGGACAACCCTTGCCTGATAGCACCATTTTCTCCACCTGTGCTTCAATCACCGGTGGCGTGCCCAGCCACAAATCCGATGTGTCAAAATTACCGATGAGCCGCACCCGCTCGCCCGCCGCAGTAAGCGCCTGCTCAAGGTCAATCTTATCCACACTCACCAGGTCGGCACCGGTTGCGGGCATCAGGCTAATAATGCCGGTGGTATCCCCGCAGATGTGCAGCACAACATCAAGGTCATAACGATGCCAGAAGTCAACTACCGCCTTCTGAAATGGCAGCGCAAATTGCAGATACTGTGCTGGGCTTAAAACACTGCCTGAAGCCAAGGGGTCAACAAGTATCGGTAGTGCACCATGCCTTATCACCCTGCCAGAAAATGAGATGACTGCTTTTAGCGCATAACTCAACAGCTGCTCGACCACCTCCGGACTTTCCATCAAACCCAAAAGAAATGTCTCAGGTTCAACCAGTTGCTGTGCGGTCGTAAATGGTGCCGGTATATATGCCAGCACCGGAACCCGGTCAGCAATTGCCTCGTAGGCATACTCAATCGCATCAAGATAAACCCTCAATCTTCCTGCAAGGCTTTCTTCTTTACTTGCAGGGCTGGTTAGTTGTTTTGCCACCTCATCCAAGTTACACCATTTCGGTCGGGAAAGAAAAGGCAGGTCATCTTCCGGATAAACATATTCCGAACCTAACGCCTCGGCAATTATCCCTACCTCCGAGAAGATCGAGATAAAGTCGGTCTGAAAGAACTCCCGTGCCTGCAACTGACATTTTGCCATCGTCTCGCCATCCGTATAGTAAGCACGCAAAGGCACACCGCAGAAAACCGCAGCGTAAGATGTCAATAGTGGCAAGACCGGCACTCGGTCCTGAACCTCATCAATCACTAACAGCCCGAACCTTTCCCTTGGGGTTAAGATTTCTGACATCGCCGACTCCGCAACAATTCAAGAAAAGCCTCTATCCTTGTTCTGGTCTGACGGTCAATCTCCCTATTGGGCGGTGCAACATCAAACTCCAAAATCGGTATATCCAGTCTCGCTTTGATATAATCAGCAATCAGTTTTGACTCCATTGCGCAGTGTGACCCCCCTAAAATTCCTGAGATAATCACGCCTTCGGCACATCTCTTTTCTGCCTGTGCAATCAACAACTCTGCCCGCTCACGCGAGGTGCCGTTTAAGGAACCGGCGAGCATTGACCGAGCAATTGCACTCAGTGGGCTGCCTATCTCGGTGTCAATTATGCTCAGTGCTTGATTAATCACATATTCGGTCGCGACCACCCGCGCACCCAGGTCTTCAACATAACAGAGCAAAACCGGGTCAGCTGGTGGCGTCACCCAGGCAATGCGCAGCGCATCAGGATTTAATATCGGCAGGTTGTTTCCCTGACGATATTGTGCAGTCGTTAGGAGATGCTCAAGAATGGCTGTCCATTCATTGATATCAGAATAATAATGGAGACACCCGAATTCAATCATCATCATTTCTAATGCAGGCAGGGCACAATTCTCATAGGCAAGCTGGCGAAAACGGACGGTAAGGCGACGAACACGATTTGACTGCTCAATTCCATTGAGCAGCATGGTTTTAGTCATCCTGGTACCGGTTAATTGCTCAAGTGCCGTAATCACCCGCAGGTATTCTTGGGTTAAGAGTTTGGCGAGGTGTCCGGTTTCATTAGGAAGTCGTAATGGTGTTTCCACCCATATTACCTTACCAAACATTTTTGCCACCAGGCTCTCAACCCCTGAATAGTCATCACAGGAGGCACCGGTGGCGGCAATAATCAAATCCGGGTCAGGGAAATAACTGTGTTTGGCAAATGCCCCTAAGGCTGCACGGGAAAAGCAGGTTGCCTCACCGATACCAAGTCGGGCAGCGGCATCCAAGAGGACCTTGCTTTCCATTGCAAAGGGTGTCCACCACCAGCAGTCCGGATAAAAGGCAACACAATCAGGAAAGGAGTTGACAATCACCACCAGCGGTCCTAAGTCCCCCATCACTGCAATCACCTTTTTGCCTATCTGTCGCGCCCGGAATAACCGCTCCGATTCGTTATTGATAAAACCCCAGAGGCGCAAGGCGGCAAGGGAGTTGTCAAATTTGAGTCGGCGCAGGTGCCGTGTGCCGTAAATCGCAAAGGTCTGAGGTGGAAAAAGGTATTTTGACCAGGGCTCGTTGTTGGGTGGAAAGTAATGAAACTTTTCTATCAGCGCATCAGGAATCTCTTGAAACAGGTCGTCCCACTCATCAAAGGTAATGCGCGCCGGCAGGGGATCTTTATAAGAGTTCTCTGTCATCGTTCTGGCTCATCTCAGCACCCAGCATTTCTATAAATGCCTCTATACGGGTGCGCAGTTGCTCGCGATTAGTCGCGGAGTAATCGCCGTCAATCTCTAAAAGCGGGAGTTTGAGTGTTTGCCTTAAGAACTTTGCTTCAAAGCGCCAGGAGTCGCAGTAAAGGAGTGTTTTGTAAATTATACCTTGAACCGCTCGCCCAGTAATCAACTGCCTGAGTTGAGAATAAAGCAAATCGTTGGGACGGCGACAGGCACAGGGAATACGATTGAAGTAAAAATCGGTAATATTTTGTAAGGGGTCGTGATTGAGTTTAATACTGCCGGCAAAGAAACGCACGCCTGTGCAAATAACATCAGCGACAATATCAGCCTGGGCTTCAATAAGTTCAAGGAAATCCCGCTCTTGGTCAGTGAGGATGCTGCCCGCAAGCAGTAGGCGCGGGCGGAACGCCGCCGGCTCAGCACTCACCATTATTTGCGCGTTAACCTGTGCAATAGCGGATAGTGCCTGCCTGGGTTCAAGGAGCCAGGATAGATGAGCAAGGTCAAAAACCTCACTGCCTTTGATGCGCGGCGGCATCAGGGCTCGCTGTTCATCCAGCCTTGTTAAACCCTGCCGAAGGGCGTTGTTCTCTCTGATCGCTGCTTGAAGCCTGTCTTTATCAACTGATTCGCAGGTCAGGGCTGTAAGCCACTCTTTAAGGAGGTTGACCTGCCTTTGAAACTCCGCAACTCGGTTGCCAAAGGGTTCGGCGGTTCTTGGCAGATAAAGCTGGAATATCGGGATTTTTATGTTGGCACTTACTACCTCGGGTAAGCGGCGCATCATATCGCAGGTATTGACAAACACCAGGGCATCGGTCAGCTGATACAGAGGGTCGGTCTCAAATTTACCAAGACAGGACTTGCAAAAAGGACAGGCATCTGCGCGCAAAAAACGCTCGCCCCGCACTGAAGTTGGGTAATCGCCCCCGGCTAAACGCACTGGAATTGCCCCTGCCGCAAAAATCAACTCCACCGGCACATACTGACAAAAATAGCCCACAACCTTTTTCCCCTGCCCTTTCAGCCTTTTTAACTCGGCAATGCGCTTGCGCCACAAAACTATAACCTCTTCTTTTGTCATAAACGCCAAGGTGAAAGCTCCATTGAATTGATAAACCAATCCTGAAAAACCGGATTTGTGGACAGAAGTATTTCCTCAGTAATATCGGCAACCCGTTTTGCCGCCGCCAACAGTTCTGGCTTAAGAACCGCCTTCCTCGCTCCTGTTAATGCCAAATCTGGATGCTGGTAAAGTGATTGAACCATCCCGGGAAGAAGCCCGATTCTGAAAGCGGATTGGGGATTAATCCTGCCGCCAAACCTGCCGGTGATAAAAACCCGCAGAGCGTCTGTGGCCTCCCCTCCATCATTTTGCCACTCCCTTAGCAGCACCTTGATTCCACTTGCGATTGCCGCCTTGGCAAGTTGCACCTCCCTGATATCAGCCTGAGTCAGATAGACCGCGCTTGAGCCCTGCTCATAAAGAACCAGCCGCTCCTTTTTCTTGAGCCTGCCCGATTTCGTAATCAAACCCGCCTTGACCCCTTCAGCAATTGCATCCAGCACACCAGAACCGCAAATCCCTTCAGGTGCCAGCCCGCCAACGGTTTTCAGGTGCCATCCTCCCTGATAAAACCGGCAGGATGCTATTGCGCCCGGAACGGCAAGCGCACCACAGGAAAGGGTCGCTCCCTCAAAAGCCGGACCCGCAGCAGTAGAACAGGCAACGATGCGCTCCCGATTTCCCAGAACCACCTCACCGTTTGTGCCCGCATCAATCAAAAGCGTCAGGCTCCTGGTCTGGTGAATTCCGGCAGCAAGGATGGCAGCGGTGCAATCACTCCCTAAAAAAGCGCCCAGGAGCGGCAGGGTGCGCAACCGCAGACCGTTCCTCCGGCGCTCAAGCACCTTTCTCAAAGGCAGTCGGGAAGTATAAGGGTAAACACCGAGACCTTTAGGGCTTTTGCCAAAGAGAAAGTGCATCATCACCGTATTGCCCACAACTGTGACAAACTTGCGTCGGTCAAGACCGTTCAGGGTAATGAACCTGCTTAAAATATCAATAGTCTTAACCTGTCTAACCTTTTTTTCATGGCTGATGCGGGTAATCACATCTGCACCGAACCTGATTTGGGGATTGAGCATCGTTGCCGTATGAATAACCCGCCTTTTTTCCTTATCCACCGCATTCAGCGCAATCGTCGTCGTCCCAATATCAGCAATTAGGAGAACATTCTTACCCTTTCCTCGGTCTTCGGTCCTCGGTCTTCGGTCCTTTTTCTCCATCCGCCATCCAGTATCCGGAATTAAACATCTACCGCACTCTTCACAAACACCAGTGCAAAACCCGGGTCTCATCCCCTTTTCAACCCCCATTCCAGCACCTTGCCGCCTTCACCAGCGCCTGCACATTCTCAACCGGCGCATCAACAGGGACATCACACGCGCTGGCAAGGATGAGTTTTGGCAGCCCCTTGTTTAGACACTCCGCTCCTGCAATCCGGACATCAGCCGGTCTGCCCTGTTCAATCAAGCGAGTTGAAACATTGCCCATTATCACCGCATCTGCCCCGATTTCTTTTCTGACAAAAGCCATATCCATTTCATCAATGCTCAAAACATTAGCCCCGGTCTCCTTCATCATCTTAAGGAATTTCTTCGTATCACCGCAGATGTGCAGACCTGTCCAGACACCAAAACTGTGAATCTTCCTGACCAGTTCCTTGAGATAAGGCAGGGCAAAACGGGCAAAATGTTTCGGGCTGATGATACTACCAGATGCCATCGGGTCCCCGATAAAAGGCACTCCGCCAATATTGACAATCGCCTGCGCATACCTTTTCTGACTCTCGGTCGCCTTTCTCAAAAAATCCTCTGCTGCTGATGGCTTTTCAACCAGATATTCAAAAAACAATTCCGGTCCGCAAAGGAAACTGGCAAGGGAAAAAGGTCCTTTGAGCGAAACCAGCACAAAAACATCCTCACCCACCCTCTGAATCAGCCGCCTTGCCGCCTCAAGAACCACCGGCATCCTGCCATCCCTTTGCGGGTCTGCCAAATGCCCATTTTCACCTGCCGGTCTTTCCAAAATCGGTGGCTCGTCCTCCTGAACCCCAACCCTGCAGCCCATCGCCTCGGCCTCAACCAGCACATCGCTGAAAACCATTATCAGGTCATATCCAAAAATCTGATAAGAGCTAAAAAGCACCCGACTCAGGATTTCAGCATCACCTATCACCCGGCAAAGTTTTTCACCCGCGAGCCTCGCAGCATAATTGGCAACCACCATTGGAAAAACAACCGGCGGCAAAACCCTGACCGAATCTTCACCTAACAACTGCTTAACCCTGACTTTTGCGCTTGCCACCTATCCCAAGAGCCGCTTGAGTTCCCCAACCGCGCTGTGGGCATCAGGCGCATAACCATCCGCGCCAATCCGCTCGGCAAATAACCGGTTCACCGGCGCACCGCCAATAACCACCTTCACCCCTTCCCGCAATCCCCACCTTTTCAATGCCTCAATCACCCTTGCCATATTGGGCATAGTTGTGGTCATCAGCGACGACATCCCCAAAATCCCGACCCCGTCCTGCACCGCATTGACAAACTGCTCAATCGGCACATTCCTGCCCAAATCAATCACCTCAAAACCAGATGCCTCTGCCATCACCTTAACAATATTCTTGCCGATGTCATGGATATCACCCTGAACAACACCCAGAGCCACCCTGCCCTTCCTTTTTTCTGTCTTGGGCAAGTGCTCCTTTAAAATATCAAACCCCGCATACATCGCCTTCGCAGCCAGAAGCACCTCTGGCACGAAATACACCTTAGCGGCAAACCTCTCACCCACCAGCCGCATCCCCCTTGCCAGCCCCCTTTCCAGCGCCTGGTCTGCTGGAATCCCTTTGTTCACCGCCTCCTCACACAAACGCACAACCTCCTTAGGCTTGAGGTTCAAAACCGCCTCCTGCATCAGGGTAAACAAATCCTTTTGTGGCTCCATCAACAAATCATACTATAGAAAAAGACAAACCGCAACTGGAGCACAAATCTGCCCTGGGGGTCGCCCCCCGGCAAAATTTGAATTTCGGATAAGTTTCGCACATTAGCAACTTAACTCCAAAACCGCCATCGGAGTTTTGTGTACATATATATACACTTAAGATTACTCAACAACTACCCTTCCCTCACCCTTTACCACATAGCCAATCACCCTTGCCGTTTTAACCCCCTTTTTAAAAAGATACTCAAGCAGTGGTTCAGCCTTTTTCTTCGGCACAGAAATCAAAAGCCCGCCAGAGGTCTGGGCATCACAAAGAACCAGCCGCACACTTTCACTTAAACCTCTAAAAAACTCTGCACGGCTTTTTATGAACTCATAATTATTTAATGAGCCAAGCGGCAAAAACCCTTTTTCTGCCAGTTCCAAAACACCATCAAAGAGAGGCACCCTTTTGCCCCAAATAATCAGGTCCACCCTGCTCGCCTGCGCCATCTCCCAACTGTGCCCCAAAAGGCCAAAACCGGTAACATCGGTCGCAGCATTTACGCCCACCCTGAGCATAGCCTCAGCCCCGTTTTGGTTTAATCTCCTCATCTGTTTATTTGCCGCATTTACCTGTTTCTTAGAGGCATGATTCGCTTTCAGTGCAGTGGTGATAATCCCGGTTCCAATCGGTTTAGTTAGAATCAGAACATCCCCGGGCTGGGCATTGGCATTGGTGATAACCCGCTGGGGATGAATTACACCGATGACCGCCAA
>CAZNRV010000179.1:0-7826 GCA_964575495.1 uncultured bacterium | reverse complement strand
GGATATAGACAGAATAACAAGAGAAGTCATCGTTTTTTGTTTAGAAAGGTGGAAAATATGAATTTTAGTGCCTCGCCTAACAGCGGAGAGAAGGATTTGCTTTGCTTTGCCCAAATTGCCCTTCAGCAACTTCTTGTATCTGTAAACTATTATCTTCCACCTTGCCCGATTCTGATAGCATAAAAAAACTTTAGCCTTGCTTTTGCAGACCTTCAGGTCTGCAAATCTTTCAAGTCATTGCGAGGGTCCCCACGCCTGTGTCATTGCGAGCCCGGCGCAGGCGGGCGTGGCAATCTCCTTCTGGACACAGGCTCGGGACAGGCTCCGCCCGTGGCAATCTATATGCAAAAGGTAAAGGTAGAGGTTAAGGTTAAAAATGTAAGGCTACTCTGCTTTGGCAGGTGCTGAGCTATTAAAAGAGGCAGAGAGTAAAATACATTCTGGTGTATTAAATCTGCCGCCAATATTATTAGACAATTATATTGACGAGGCGTTAAATTGTGGTTACCATGTGCCGTCATCAGTCAACACTTAATGAACTTTTCATTGACAGGAAAATTATCACCGGTATAATAGCTTAATTTTTAAAAGGTAATAAATATCCGGTCAGTCAATTTACACAGGAGGAAAAATGGCAAAGCGTGTAGCGATTGTAGGAATTGGGGCAACCCAGTTCCGTTCAATTTCACCGGATGTTTCGTATAAGGAAATGATGTATGAAGCAGCGGTGAAGGCTTACCAGGATGCGGGGATTGACCCGCGCCGGGATGTTGACACTTTTGTTACCTGTTCCGAGGATTATAATGAGGGGACAAGCATCTTTGATGAGTATGTCCCGGACCAGTTGGGTGCGGCACTGAAGCAGGTGCATACCATTAGCGGCGACGGCTTGCACGGCGTGGCGGCTGCCTGTCTGCAGATAATGACCGGTGAGTTTGAGGTGGCGGTAGTTGAGGCGCACAGTAAGTCCTCCAATATGCTCACCCCGGACGGAATTGGGGTCTGTGCTCAGGACCCGGTTTTTAATCGGCCTTTGGGTTTGAATAATCTGCACATCGCCGGACTGGAGATGAATCTGTTTCTGCATCAGCACTGCCTGAGTAAAAAACACTGTAACCAGGTGGTGCAGAAGAATCGGGGCTATGCGCTTAACAACCCGATTGCCGGCAGGGGTGCACAACTTAATACTGAAGATTTTGCAGCAGCCAAGATAGTTGCTGAACCGCTTGATGAACTGGGTGTTGCTCAGCCTGTGGATGGTGCGGTGGTTGTGGTTCTGGCAGCGGAGAAGATGGCTAACAGATTAAATGGCAAACCGGTCTATCTTGACGGGATTGGCTGGTGTAATGGTGCGGCCAGTCTTGAATCCAGGGATTGGGATATGCCGGAGTATGTCAGCAAGGCGGCAGAGATGGCATACCGGAGCGCAAATATTGAAAGTCCGATGGATGAAATTGACTTTGCCGAAGTTGACGACACCTACTCTTATAAGGAACTTCAGCATCTTCTAACACTGCGACTGGTGCCGGAGGCAGAACTGGCAGCCTGGGTGGAATCAGGTAGAACCGGGCTTAAAGGCAGAGTGCCGGTCAACACCTCAGGTGGCGCACTCGGTATGGGTTATTTGTATGAGGCGACCGGCCTTGCCCGGCTTTACTGGGCGGTTCAGCAATTGCGTGGTGAGGCGGGGAAAAATCAGTTGGCTAAGCCGCAAAAAGGGGTAGTCCAGTCCTGGCGGGGGTTGCCCACAACCAGTGCGGTGGTGGCAGTTTTAAGTGTCTAAGGAGGAACAATGGGTAGAAGAGTAGCAATTGTTGGTGCAGGGATGACCAAGTTTGTCCGTCGGGCACAGGAGACCGGCAAAGAGCTTGCCTTTTATGCGGCGAGAGAGGCGCTGAACTATTGCGGAATGAAACTTGGCCAGATCGACGGGGTTGTTTTAGGCAGTGCGCCGGACACCTTTGATGGCGTGCATATGAAGGGCGAGTATCTTTCTGATGGTGCCGGGGCCTGGGGCAAGCCGTATATGCGCTGTTATGTTGGTGGTGGAACCGGGGTATTCTCCGTGATCCACGGGTGGTACCATATTGCTTCAGGTGCGTTTAATACCTGTCTGGTCATCTGTGAGGAGAAAATGTCTTCGTTCCAGCCCCATCCGCAGGCCGCATTTCTCACCATCTTTGACCATACCACAGAAAGGCCCTTGAAACCGAACCTGTTGTGGATATTTGCCCTGGAGATGAATCGGTATATGAGCACCTATGGTTTACGCAAGGAGGATATTGCCCTGGTTGCGGTCAAGAATAAGAACAATGCGCTGGACCATCCAGCAGCCCAGATTGCCGCACCGGTGAAATTAGAGGACATTTTAAACTCCGAGGTGCTTGCCTGGCCAGTTCAGCGCTTAGATGTCAGTCCGGTTTCGGACGGTGCTGTTGCACTGGTTCTTGCTGAGGAGAGCATTGCCCGTCGGGTAACTGACAAACCGGTCTGGATTGAAGGTGTTGGCTGGGCTCTCGACACCGCCTACTGGACCAATCGGGACCTCTGCTATCCCAGGTATGTTGAAGAGGCGGCACGTATGGCGTATAGGATGGCAGGAATAACTGACCCCCGTCACCAGATTCATGTTGCGGAACCTTATGACCCGTTTGATTACAAGGAACTGCATCATATGGAAGGGTTGATGCTGTGTGGCAGGGGAGAGGCACCACAGTTGACTGTCGACGGTGTTACGAGGCGCGATGGGGAACTGCCGGTCTGTCCATCAGGTGGACTTTTAGGTGTTGGCAATCCGATTGCGGCAGCCGGGTTAATGAAGGTTGCCGAATTATTTTATCAGTTGCGCGGTGAGGCGGGAAAACGGCAGATTGCCCGCAAGGCAAAGCGGGGCGTTGCCCAGGCCTGGGGTGACCTGATGCAGGTCGGCACTGTTGTGGTTGTTGGTATATAGGAGGAATAGATGAAACAGAAAAAAGAGACAATGCCGGTTTTGCCCGGAACCGGCCTGAAAGATGAGGATTTTAAGAAGGGCAGAGTTCTTACCACCAGCTGGAACGCGGATGCCAGGTATGCCTGGGATGCCGGGGTGGCAATTGGCAGGTATCTTGCCGGTCTGAAACAGGGCAAGATATTAGGTGTTGGTTGCAACAAATGCGGCCGGGTTATGGTGCCACCACGTATCTTCTGTGAGTGGTGTTTCCGGAATATTGATGAGTGGGTTGAACTTAAGGACACCGGCAGGATTAATACCTTCTCACTCTGTTATGTCACCTGGGATGTGAAGCGGATAAAGGAACCCCAGATTCCGGCAGTAATTGAGGTTGATGGCGCATCACCGGGAATGGGCATAATGCACCTTTTGGGTGAGGTTGACCCGAAGAAGGTTCAGGTCGGAATGAGGGTAAAGGCGGTCTGGAAACCGGCTAATGAGCGTGAAGGTGCGATAACCGATATCAAATATTTCAAGCCGATTTAAGGAGGTTAGAAAATGGCACTGAAACAACGAATTGAGCAGGTTGGCAATGTGAAAGCCTGGTTCGGTGAGTTGCCGGTTGAAAGTTTGTACACGGCGGGTGTTGGCGGTGAGCAGTTCTTCCGGACCCTGAAGGATGAGGGGGTATTTACCGGCACAAGGTGCGAGCAGTGTGGTATTGTCTATGTGCCGGGCAGGATTTTCTGTGAAAGATGCCTAACAAAACTTGACCGCTGGGTAAAGGTTGGTTCAGAAGGAACGCTCAAGTCCTGGACTGTGCTTTATCTGGGTTTGGATGGAAAACCGCAAGCAGAACCGGAGATTGTCGGTCTGATTGAACTTGATGGTGCTTCAACCGTTCTTGTTCACCGTCTGGGTAATATTCAACCGGCAGAAATCAGATTCGGAATGAGGGTGAAGGCGGTATTGAAGCCGAAGTCCAAGCGTGAAGGCGCGATAACCGATATCAGATTCTTTGAGCCGGTTTAGCCGAATTGGTTCTTAGTTCTTAGTTCTTAGTTCTTAGAACCCGGGACTAAGGACTACTTTGCGCAGACAGGTTGATTTCCTTAACCTTTACCTTAACTTCACCCACGCCCCGTCATACAGGCTCTGGGCATGCCTTATCCTATTTCTTTGTGGACGATACCGGGTTTTGACTTTCTAATCTACCGGAAATAGAATTTAATTGATGAGTGAAAGGTTCCGGTTGCAGGCGCGGTTTGAACCGGCAGGCGACCAGCCCGAGGCGATTGAGCAACTGGTGAGACTGTAATATACCAGGGATGATCTAAAACTGAAGCGGTCAACCTTCCGGGTTCGGGTTGATGTGGTTGAGATTCATCCCTCGCATCGGGATTACGGGGTCAGGGTTGAGTTTGAGAATGAACAGGTGGCAAGGTTGAGCATATTTGACATCCTTTCCGGGGACCTGATTGAGCCCTTGGAAAGGGTGGAGATTCTGCGCGGTCTGCGCCTGGGTGATTTTGATGTCTTGGTAGGTATCAACCTTTTGCGCGAGGGGCTGGACCTGCCTGAAGTTTCCTTGGTGGCGGTGCTGGACGCTGATAAGGAGGGCTTTCTGCGTGATGCCCGTTCCCTGATTCAGACCGCGGGCAGGGCGGCAAGAATCAGGGATAAAATCAAGGAGGTTCGTCAAAAGATTGATGATGAGGAGTGGAAAAAGGAGCGGCGCAAAAGGTTGAAGAGAAGATAGCACCCAAGGGTTACAGGTTCTTGGTTGCAGGTCGCAGGTTCGGAACTAACAACTAAGAACCTAAAACCAAGAACTAACAACAACCGAAGGGGGGATAGTACCCCCGCAAAAATTGTATTTTGGCTAAGTTACGAAACTGCGAATGATAATTCAATTTTGCCCTTTGGTATTTTGTGTATTTTTATGTACACTTAGCATCCGATGTTTTTTGCCTTTTGATTTGACAGGAGGAAATAAAGGGCTTAAAATTGGCTATGGGCAGATTTTCCCGGCTGGTTTTGCTGGTTGGGCTGTTTCTTTGCTGTCATCCTTATGATATTCTCATTACGGACGAGCCAGATGCCTTCTATACCGGCAGAAGCCTGAAAAAGGGGCGTGTGCAGAAGGTAACATCCACCATTTGGACCACGCCCTCCTTCACGGTGTAGCCGCCGCAGACCGCGGTGCCGCCGGATTTAAGATAGACGACAGGCACAAAAACTCCTTTTGTTTTAACTACTTTTAAGACCGAACCGCTGATAAACAGCCCTGACATTCTTTAGCAGGCTGGTGATGTCAAACAGGTGGTCGAGTTCAGCATCGCTGAGAAGTCGCTGCACCTGAGGGTTTTTCCGTGCCAGTTGCGGCAAAGGACTGCCGGTTAAAACCGCCTGAAAAGACAGTCCCTGAACCAGTTCATATGCCCGGGAGCGGTTCATCCCTTTGTCAATCAGGGCAAGAAGGAGCGCCTGGGAGAAAAATGTCTCGCCCGAAAGTTTCAGGTTTTTCTCCATCTGGTCGGGCCGAACGACAAGTCCGGCAAGGACCTTGTTCATCTGGATTAGACAGTAGTGGAGCAGGGTGAATGATTCTGGGATGATGATGCGTTCAGATGCCGAGTTGGTGAGGTCCCGCTCGTGCCAGAGCGGGATGTTTTCATAGGCGGTAAAGGCATAGCCGCGAATCACCCGGGCAAGCGAGCAGATGCGTTCACAGATAATCGGGTTTTTCTTGTGGGGCATCGCTGATGAACCGGCCTGGGTTCTGCCAAAGGGCTCGCTCACTTCGTTAATCTCGGTGCGCTGGAGGTTTCTTATCTCGGTAGCGATGCGTTCAAGCCCTGATGCAACAAGGGCAAGAACCGAAAGTAGATAGGCATGGCGGTCACGGGGAATAACCTGGGTGGAAACCGGCTCAGTCTTTAAGCCCAACTGTTTCAGAACCCTTCTTTCCACCTCTGGTCCTAACTGGGTGTAGGCGCCAACCACCCCGGAAATCTTGCCATAACCAATCTCAATTTCTGCTAACCGAACCCGCTCAATTGCCCGTTCAATCTCACTGAGCCAGGACAGGCATTTCAGACCGAAGGTGATGGGTTCAGCGTGCATGCCATGAGTTCTGCCCATCATCGGTGTCTCCTTGTAACGTCGGGCAAGACCGGCAACCGTTTTGCTTAAATCCTTCAGTGCTGACCGGATATAAGCCAGTGCCGCAACGCAGCGCAGAGCCAGGGCGGTGTCAACCACATCATAGGAGGTGAGACCGTAATGAACGAATTTTCCTGCTGGACCAACGCTTCTACCAACGCTGCGGGTAAAGGCGATGACATCGTGGTTGGTCTCTTTTTCAAAGCGCTCAATCTCCTTGATTTTGAAAGTTGCCTTCTGGATTTCCTTTGCGGCACTTTTGGGGATTATGCCCATCTCTCCTTGCACCTGCGCAACTGTCTTTTCGACCAATAACCAGTAGGAGAATTTGGTCTGTTCAGACCAGAGTTCGGACATTTCCGGGGTGGTGTAACGTGTGCTCATCTTAACTGGTAAAGGATTCTCAGTTGCTCGCCCTTGCGGTCAATCACCAAATCAATCTTGCCCTCAAGCCGGTCCAGGCGCTGTTTCAGACTGCGGGCAGAAGCAACAACCTTGCCCTGATAAATCAACAAAACATCGCCGGGAAGGAGCCCGATTTTTTCTGCGACCGAGCCGCCGGTCACACTGATAACCACCACCCCTTTGGTATGGGCAAGTCCGAACCGGTTGCGCAATGTTGGATTGATGTCGGCAATGACCGCTCCCAGGCGGGTGCTGAACCTTTCGTATTCTGCCTGCGCCTGACCTAATGCCTCGCTGATAAACCGCTTGACCTCGTTTATCGGTCGGGCAAAGCCAACGCCTTCAGAGCCGCCCGCATGGGAGAAGATAAAGGTGTTGATGCCGATGACTTCACCAAGGGCATTGACCAAAGGACCGCCAGAATTGCCCGGGTTGATTGCCGCATCGGTCTGAATCATATCGGTAAATACAGGACCACCTTGACCTGAACGGATGTCGCGGTGCAGAGCCGAGATGACACCAACTGTTACGGTGGGCTGGGCATCCTCAATCAAAAAACCGAACGGGTTGCCAATCGCTATCGCCCATTCGCCAATCAAAAGGTCGTCAGAGTTGCCAAGCGGTGCAACCGGCAGGTTTTCGCCACTGATTTTCAAAAGGGCAACATCGCGGTCGGTGTCAAGTGCTAAGAGTTCGGCGTCAAAACTGCGATTGTCAGACAGGGTTACCTTGATTTTGGTGGCATTATGGACCACATGGGCGTTGGTAACAATATAACCCTTGGCATCGACAATGACGCCTGAACCCATTGACTTCACCTCCTGGCGGAAGGAGTGGCGCGGGAAAAAGTCACGGAAAAAGTCGTCGAATCCAAAAAAGCCGAACGGGTCATAAGTGACAATCCGGGTCTGGGTCACAATCACCGAAACAACCGCTGGGCTCACCCTTTGGGCAGCAAGGACAATGGCGTTGGTTCGGGAACGGTCAATCTCGGTATTGACAGTTGTAACCGAGGGCACGATTTGCTGATTTTGCGGTTTTGTCATTCCACCGCAGGCGAGCAGGCAAACCAGCAACAGCAGAAAAAAGGGTTTTTTCACAAGGTCTTTCATCTTTGTAAGTTTAACAATCAAACCTGAAATGGTCAAGATTGGCCCCTTAATTTTCCAATGCTGATTTAGCGGATATAACCCGGCGCCGTTTTTATCGGACAATTAGTTTCCGGGTTGTGTGGTTATCTTGGGTCTGAATTCTCACCAGATAAACACCGGCTGGGACACCGGCAAGCGGGAGTTTATTATTGCCTTCAATATGGTTATAAACC